>CAZIDC010000105.1:0-8493 GCA_964537885.1 uncultured Syntrophaceae bacterium
TAATTTATTTCTCGTGTTGATAGTCGAGGGAAATAATTTTTAACGCTCCATCCTCCTTAACCAGAACCCAGCGGATGTTGCCTTTCCATATTTTCTTTCCCCCGCTTTTTTTCGATACCTGATTCAGTTCGTAACGAGCTTGCGCTTCCACCCCGCCCGGATTGCGCGCAACCTTCAGATCGCGAATCTCATACTGCAGCTCCTGGCTCTGATTAAAAAAATTGCGGTAAACCCCCTTGATTTTTTCCAACCCATCCTTCTTGTTTTGCAGGGCCCGGGGAGAAAAGGACGAGAGAAATCCTTCAACATCTTTCCGGTTGTAACGGTCTACATACCTGGCAAAGAATTGATTAACTTCTTCTTCCCTGAAAACGGGGGGTGGGGCTATTTCCGGTTTTTGGGGTTCAATGAGCTTGGCGCTTTCCTGGGGAGCGGGTTTTACTGGTTCCTTTTCTCTGGGCTCGACCTTGGCAACTTTGGCCGGCGCCTCGGGCATCTTGGGTTCCTCGAGTTTTTTGGGTTCCTCTGGTTTTTTTAGTTCTACAACCTTGGGCGGTTCTTCGGGAATTATTTTGGCGGCCTGAACCGGAGCTTCGGGCTTCTTTGGTTCTTCGGGTTTTTTGGATACCTTGGGCTGTTCCTTAGGAATCACCCGGGCAACTTGAACCGGAGCTTCGGGCTTCGGGACAAGTTTTTGGGGTTTCTCGGTCTTCCTGGGTACCTCAGGCTTCGCAACTGGCTTTTTGGGTTCTTCGGGTTTTTTGGCTACCTCGGGTTTCTTGAGTTCGACAACTTTGGGCTGTTCCTTGGGAATCACCTTGGCAACCTGAACCGGGGCTTCGGGCTTTATGATGGGCTTCTTGGGCTCTTCGGGTTTTTGGGGTTCTTCGCGTTTTGGCGGTTCAATCAACTTGACGCTTTCCGGAATAACGATCTTGCCGACTTCCCGGAGGGGGCGCGGCTTATTCAGTTCGAAAAAGACGAATGAACCGAGAACGAGCCCCATGACGCTGATTCCTGCTGCCATTATGATCTTCCGCTTGCGGGCCCTTTTTCTCTCCGTATCATATGCCATTTTCTTCTGGATCGATCGCTTGAGGGTTATCTCAAGGTCGTACTGGAATCGGGTAGCCGGATCTTTGAGAACTTGGTAGGCCTCATTGATCTCCTTGATGTGTTCCCCGGCCTCGTCGGACTGCAACAGGTCTGGATGGTAATGTTTGTTCAGCTCAATCCAGCGATCCCGTATTTCATCCTGGGAAGCTTCTTCTTCGACCCCGAGAATGGCGTAGTAGTCTTTCATAGCGTTAAGTCCTTGGGTCATTGGGTTAATGGGTCATTAGGTCAATAAGTCATTTGGTCATTAATGATCCAATGACTTAATTTCTTAATTACTTAATCCCTTTTCCATCAGCCTTACGTTATCAACCCAAACCGTCCCCGCAATGAAGCGGTCGAATTTATCGGTTTTATCCCTTCTGATCCCGACCACCCCTCCTTGTGATTGGCTTGGGGTCCGAAAGGGGACCGCTAACTCCTTCCATTCGTTGTCCCCGGTCAAAGGTTCTGACGTTGCCAGGAAATCCTGCCCAATCCCTGCAATGCTAATTTTAATCCCGCTCTTGGTGGTTACCCCTTTTGTCTTTATGTGGGCCTTGAGCAGGTAGTCGCAATTGGGTCGTAGAGCCATAAACTGGTAGACATGGTGGAATTCCAGGTTCTCTTTGCCGTTGAAAACGATTCGGAGCGAATGTTTTCCTTCAAAGGCAACTGCCTTGTCGCAAGCAATCTCTGCCCCGGGAACGGCCCCGATCTTCCAATCAAATCCCCCCCCCAGGAATTTTTCCTTTTCAAATCCGCCGTTGATGATTAGGTTGCCCCCCGAAGGGACCGGCAGCCCTTCCTCCTGAAGCTTGTTTTTATAGATTCCATAGGCCGCAGCGAGGTCCCCCCGAGAGATCAGGAAATCAACATACCGGAGGGTCTCCACGCGGTCAGCCTTGTAACCGAGGGAAGCCCTTGCTTCCCAGACCTTTTGGGCCATGTCTTTGTCCGCGGCCTCATAAAGGTAAGAAAGGTATTGGCTGAGGGAAAAAGGATCTTGGGGAACAAGGTGGGCGAGAAGATAATTGTGGTCTTTGGCTACTTTT
The DNA here is from genome assembly GCA_964537885.1 of uncultured Syntrophaceae bacterium. Taxonomy (GTDB): domain Bacteria; phylum Desulfobacterota; class SM23-61; order SM23-61; family SM23-61; genus CAZIDC01. The sequence continues at coordinate 2,151 of CAZIDC010000105.1, forward strand.
CTCCAGATATCATAGACCATGCTGGACTGGTTTGGGTAATGCGCCAGGATATAGGAAAAATGAGGGAGAGCCTTTTCGTATTGTCCCTGCCTAAGAAAAAGAGTTCCCGCTGTCCACCTGCCCCGGTAATGGGTAGGAAAGACCCTGATCGCTTTTTCCATGGCTTCTTCTGCGGCCTTTGAGTCCCCCAGCCGTTGAAAGGCCTTGGCCAGGCTGAGCCAGTACTCCTGCTCGAGGGGATTTCTTTCGATTGCCTTCCGGAGATAATGGAGGGATTTATGAAGGTCGAGGTTGCGGATCTCCCACTGGTAAAAGATCCCTAATCGGTAATAGGGATCGGGGTTGGTCGGGTCGAAGCGGATGGCTTTGAGAAACCCTTCCGGCGAAAGATTTTCTTCGTAGGGATAGAATCCTCTCCATTGGGAGACGATATGACAGGCCAGGAAACCGGAGACCAACAAAACCAAAAGGAAACCGAAGAATCTTTTCATAAAGGAAAGGCCGTCCCTGTTCAAAGGGGATCTTTTTCCGTAGCCCCGGGAAGTTCCTTCTTTTGTCTTTTTTCGTGTCCGTAATAATAACGGTAGTAGGAAGCCCCGTAGTCGCTCCGCCGTATATCCACCCGGTTTATCACCACACCGATGATTCTGGCATTTACTTGCAGGAGGATTTCCTTCGCCTGCTGCAGGGTTTCCCGGGGAGTCTTCCCTCCCAAGACAACTATGATGGTTCCGTCAACGGCGGCGGAAAGGATGGTTGAGTCGGCAAAACCGAGCACTGGCGGCGAATCGATGATCAGATGGTCAAACCTCTCGCAGAGGGATTGGATCATATTCTTAAAGAGACTGGAACCGAGCAGTTCCGAAGGATTGGGCGGGATCGGCCCGGAGGGGATAAAACTTAGATTGGGGATGATGGATTTTTTTATGATGGCTTCCAAGTGAACATTGCCGGAGAGGAAGTTGGATAGCCCGGCCCCGTTTTCGTTGGTAAAAATTCTGTGAATCCTCGGCTTCCTCATGTCGGCATCGACGACCAATACCTGAGCGCCGGTTTGGGAAAGGGCAATCGCCGTGTTGATAACGGTTGTGGTCTTCCCCTCGGAGGGATTGGGGCTTGAAATGACAACGGCTTTCGGCGGTTTTTCAGAAAAGGAAAGAAGGATGGAAGTGCGGATGTTCCGGTAGGCCTCGGATAACATGGATTTGGGGTGGCCGTAGGTAATCAGCTCCACGGGGAAGGAGTTCGCGGTTTGACGCTGTTTCCGCCTTTCGTAGGAAACGGCCGGGACCATTCCGAAAGAGGGCAAATGGACTAATTCTTCCACATCATCCGCGGTCTTGACTGTGTTGTCGAGGTATTCAAAGAAAAAAGCCAGCCCGACCCCGAGGAATAGGCCGACCACTGCGGCCAGAAGCAAGTTGAGTCGTTTATTGGGCCGGTAGGGCCTGGTGGGCGGCTCGGCCTGGTCGACCACCTGGATATTGCTGGCGGTGATCCCGGCGGAAACTCCGGCTTCTTTCATCCTCTGGAGCAGGCCCCGGTAAAGTTCTTTGTTGGTATCGGATTCGCGTTTGAGGATGTTATACTGGATGGCCTTCTGTTTCATCTCCACGGCTTTGCCCTTCTGCTCTTCAAAGGCCGCCCGCAGCAGGGATTCCTTCCGCAGGCCGGATTCATACTCGCTCCGGATCCCGGCGATGATTCTGTTGCCTTCGAGGGTAAGCCGTTTCTGAATGGTCTCCATCTGATTGCGGAGACGCTTCATCTCGGGGTATTCCGACTTGTAATTTTCCGAAAGCTTCATGTACTGGGCCTCGAGATGGATCAGGGACTGCTTCAAATCCTGGACCAATCTGTTCTCCAGGATGGAGGGGAGCGAATCGAAATTGCTGTCCCGGGTCTGATTGTAGAGGGCCTCCTTGGACATCCGGTCTGATTCGGCCTTGGCTAAGGCCTCATTCAGCTCGGTCAGGCGCTGCATGGTGATATTCTCTTTTTCCTCGAGGGAGATGATGTCATGCTTGGAGCCAAAGGCCTGGAGGGTCTCATCCGCCTTTTCCACCTTGCCTTTTAAATCTTCGAGCTGCCGGGTCAGCCATTCTTTAGCCTGTTCGGTCGAGGTAAACCGGGCTTCCAGGCTCTGCTGGATGTACGTGGCCGCCAGGGTGTTGGGAACCCGGGTGGCGAGTTCCGGGTATCGGGAGTTGAAGTGAATCTTCACCAGGCGGGAATTGCGGATGGGTTCTATCTTTAATTTTTCCAAAAAGTCGTTGACGAGTCGGGTTTCCCTGCTGCTTTCCTTTTCGCTCTCGGATTGATCTTTTGGCTCCGTTCCAATAAAGGCGAACCATCCTGACAGGAGAGCCATGACCTGAGCTTCCCAGGCCTGAAAGGGAGAGTTGACGGTTGGCGGGAGAAACTCGGGGTGTTCGCCAAGGCTGAGAGTTTTGGTGACCCGTTTGGCTAAGGACCGGCTTTCGAGAATCTTATATTGGGTCTGGTAATAATCCAGGTCCATGGTGTTGACGGTGAAGATTTCTTTGAAGTCGACGATCTGGGGGTTTTCCTTGTTGATCTGAACCGTGGCCGTTCCCCGGTAGATGGGCCTCATGGTGAAGGTCCCAATGGCCGTAGTAACCACTATGATGAGGAAAAAGGCCAGGATCGTCCACCGCCTCTTCCGGATGACCTTCCAGTAATCCCGGAGGTTGACCTCTTTCTCTTCCGGAGAAAGGGGAGTCGCATATTCCGGGGGGGGAAGCTGGTAATATTCTCTCGGGGGAAGCTGTTTCATGCCCTTATCTGTTAGAGGGTTCTCTCGGCCCGCTTTGGCCTCGGGCTGGGGCGACCCGGTTAAAAGCCGCGGGTAAACCCGATCCCAAATAGGCCCTTGATCGTATCCCTCAGGCTAATCAGAAAATTTTTCACTCCGCTTTTGGGGATGAAGATGATGTCGTTTTCGTTCAGGTAAAGGTCTTCGGCCTGGCCGTTCTGGATGGCGTAGATATCCACGGTTATCATTTCCTTTTCGTTTCCTTTGCCCGTGTAGCGGAAGATCCTGGCCTCGGAGCCATTGGCCTCGGGTCTTAGGCCCCCGGCCAAAGTTACGGCCTGGGTCAGCCTCAATCTCTTCCCCCCCACGGGGAAACCGCCGGACTTGACCACCTCGCCGCCCACAAAGATTTTGCCCGAAGCCGGAACGTTGATCACATCCCCGTGGAGCAGGGGTATATTGATGGTCATGTCCCCCTTGATCAGCAATTCATCAAGGTCAATGATAAAAGTTTGGGGATACTGCTCGTAGGCTTCCTGTTTTTCCCGCGAGGCGTCTTCTTCCAAACGGGGAGGGCGGATGAGAAAAAGAAGCTGCCCGGCATCTTCTTTCAGGCCCCCAGCCTGGGCCAGAATATCCAAAACCGTTTTGGGGCCGGCCACCTCGAATACGCCGGGTTTTTCCACCATCCCGATCACGGAAATACGCTGGCTGCGGTACTCTTTGATGAATATGCTGACCTGCGGGTTCTGCAGGTATTTTTCCGTGAGCAGGTCGCTGACCTCCTTCTCCAGCTCACTGGCGGTAAGGCCCTTCACCCGCAAAACCCCGAGCAAAGGGAGGCTGATATTCCCCTGGGAACTCACCCTTACGGTCTTGTTTAATTTTTCCTCTTCAAAAACGGAAATCTCCAGAAGGTCTTCGGGCCCAATCTTGTAGTCCCGCTGGGATGTTTTCCTCCCGGTTAGGGCGCTCATGAGGAGGTTTTCGTTCATCGCTCTCACCTGCCGGGAAGATTCGATCTCTTTCATTTGCAGGGCGGGGAAAGGACTATCCTTTTTTTGCGGGGGCGCCGAGGCGCAGGAAGGCAATAAAAGAATAGGCAAGAGGCAAAAGGCCAGAGGCCAAAAACGTAAATGAGGCAATGGGTAATGGGCAATGGGCAATAGGCAATGGGGCAAATAAGTCATTGGGACCGAATCTTTCTATGGACAAATGGGGGTTTCCCCGCCGCCCCCGCCGCCGCCACCTCCTCCCGCCACCGCAAGAATCAATCCTGCGCCAAGGGTCACAAGACCAACAACCCCCCACGTTTTCGCCGAAAGTCCCGCGTATTTCTCCGGCTCCGCAGCGGGTTCTTCCTCTCCGACTTGGGCAAGCATCACCGGCGGGGCCTTTTCTCCGGCGGGCTTCTCAACGATGGCTGAAGGAATCGTCAGTGATTCTTTGGGGGAGAGCGCGGCCAGGACTTTGCGGTCCGAATTTAAAACAGTGAGCTGCCCCCGGGTACTTTTTATGGTCAATGAACCGTTAGGATGAAGGGATAGAGATCCGATAGCTACTTCATCCCTTGGCGAAACAACCGCCGAGCCCATGGCCGCTTGAAGGGCGGGAGACTTGATCACGGTCAGGTGGCCCACCAGGATCCGTAGATCTTCTTTGGAGGAAAGGCGCAAATCAATATTTCCCCGGGATAGGCGGGCTTGATCTTTTTTCTCAAAGAAAAGAATAGTATTTTGTCCCACTTCCATCTGGTTTTGCTTGGCCAGGGAAACGATGGCCGCCCCTTTTTCCGTCTTGATCTTCATTCCCTGGAAGATCGGAAAATAAGAGCGCTCCACGTTTTTCCAAACTCTTTCCTTGGCCTCAAACTTCACATCTCCCCTGGAGACCATTTCGCCAATGGGAAGGCTTTTTTCCTGGGCATAGGCCATATTGGCCGGAAATCCCGCCATCATAAAAAAGAAGGAAACGCCGAGAAAACAAGTGAAGATTTTAAAAGCCAACCTGCGTTGCATGTTACGCCCCCTTTCCTCTTCCCAAGGGTTAACGGAAGGTTAAGATTACAAACGGCGAATGGGTAAACAACTTGATGGAATGATCGAATACATAGCTCTGCCCTCTCGATTACAGTGGGTTATAACCGCTCCCAATTCTACAATTTTTTTCAGAGTTGCCGTACTCTATCCCAGGGCTTAGTTATAGCTTGCCTTTTCTGTTTCTCTTCCGGGGGTATCCTTTTTTTCATCATGATTGCCGAAAATATCGCTCGTTCATTGAAGACCTTCACGCCCCAATGATCTTGAGACGATAGGGGGGAAAATCTTTGGAGGAGAAGGCGTAGTGTGAATTACCCCTTAGTAAATCAAGTTAAGTGCCTAAAATGCCTAAGCTCCCGCCGCGGGCGGGATGGGCAAAAGGAAATTCTTTTACAGTTGTTTAACAAGATTTAAGCGATTTGTCAAGATTTGGCTTGAGGATCATTCCGCTATAGTCCGCCCCTCGTCAAGAGATATTCAACCGGCGATTCTCCGCCAAGGCGGTTATTATAGCGCTAACGGGAAAGTTTGATAAAGGAAAAAAGGAAGGTATTCTGCGCAGGAATGGGAATCCCTTTACCGAATCAGCCTTTTCCCCTGCCGAATTTCGATCATGACTCCGTGCATATCCTTGGGGTGGACCATGGCGATCCTACCCCCATCCGCGTCCTTATGTTCAATGACCCGTACGCCGCATCTTTTCAGGTGGGTGATCGCTGCCGGGACATCTTCTACCGTCAGACATAGATTCATCATGCCTTCTCCCCGCCGCTCCAAAAATCGCTGCACATGATCGGCGGCTTCGGGATCTCTCAAGGGGGCCGCCAATTCGATCGCTCCATCGCCCAAAGGCAAAAAAACATTTTCCATGCCTAAGTGCTTGACTCGCCGGCGGTCTTTAGCCTTCAGGTTGAAACAACGGGTAAAAGTTTCTATGGCCGCATCCAAGTCATTGACGGCAATGGTCAGGTGATCAAAGCGGGTAACATTCATCCCTCTTCCTCGCTTTCTTCAAACGGCAGGTTTATTCGGAACCTCGGCGGCCATTGCGCCCGTGATCACTTTCTCCCCGCGCTGGTTTTCCGCAAAGACATGGGCTTCGATGTAATTCTTTCCGTCGGCGGTGTACTTCTTGGTAATTTTCCCCTGGCACGTAATCGTATCTCCCGGCCAAACTTGCCGGGTGAAGCGGATTTTATATTTCCGCAATTGGCCATCGCCTACCCATCCGGTGACTAAGTGGCTGAGGAAGCCGGCCGTCATCATGCCCATGGCAAAGACCCGGTCATTGCCCCCGCGAATGGCGTATAATTCGTCGTGATGAATGGGGTTAAAATCCCCGGACGCTCCGGAATATTTTACAATGTGCGTGCGGGTAATGTTGGCAACGACCACCGGAGGGGCCTCGTCCCCTTCGCGGATCTCTTCAAAATAAAGGATCTTCTTTTCCATAGCGGCACCCCCTAATTCTTGACCGCTCCTTCCGTATGGATCGTGGTTGTGCGGGAAACTAAGGCCTTTTCTCCCT
>CAZIDC010000106.1:0-8479 GCA_964537885.1 uncultured Syntrophaceae bacterium
CGTGAATTATTCCAGCCTCGCCGAAGCGTTTGAGAAACTTCTGAATGTAGGGATGGCCCTTTCCAGCATCCACGACCTGGAGATTCTTTTGGACCTCATCCTGAAGGAAGCCCGGCGTTTTACGCAGGCCGATGCCGGGACTCTCTACCTGTTAAAGGATGATCAGTTGATTTTCAAAGTGAGCCAGTGCCAGAGCTTGACCGAACGGCTGGGTGAAAAACAAATGCGGCAAATATACCAGTCCTTCGCCATGCCCGTCTCCAGTGAATCCATCGCGGGTTACGCCGCCTTGACCAAGAAGGTTCTGAACATCCCGGACGTGAAGGAAATCCCGCCGGAAGCCTCCTATCGGTACAATCCCTCCTGGGATAAAAAAGCGGGATACGTTACCCGCTCCATGATGGTTGTCCCCATGCTTAACCGGGATGAGGAGGTAGTGGGGGTTCTGCAACTGATTAATGCCCTGGACGCCGAGGACGAAGGGAAAGGGATCCCTTTTCCGCCGGAGTATGAGAAATTGGCGACCTCTCTCGCTTCTCAGGCGGCCGTGACCATTGAGAACGCCGAACTTACCGATAATCTGAAACAAGCCCACTTAGACACCCTCTTCCGCCTGGGCGTGGCCGCGGAATACCGGGATAGGGAGACAGCCAATCATATTAAACGCATGAGCCATTACTGCGCTTTGATCGCCGAGGGCCTGGGCTGGTCGAGTGAAGATGTGAAAATGATCCTCTGGTCCAGCCTCATGCACGATGTAGGCAAATTGGGGATTCCGGACGAAGTCCTCCAAAAACCCGGCCGCCTGACCCCGGAGGAGCGACACATCATGGAGTATCATACGATCATCGGGGGCAATATCCTCAAAGGATCGAAGGCGGAGGCCCTGCAACAATCCCGGGTGGTGGCCCTCACCCATCATGAGAGGTTTGACGGAGGAGGTTACCCGCGCCGCTTGCAGGGCGAGGAAATTCCCATCGAAGGCCGGATCACCCTTCTGGCGGATGTATTCGATGCCTTATCTTCCAAACGGGTTTACAAAGAAGCCCTTCCGGAGAAAGAAGTCCTCCGCATCCTCCAAGAAGGACGGGGGTCTTTCTTCGATCCGAAGCTTCTGGACGTTTTCATGGAGAGGCTCGACGAGGTGCGGGAGATTCAAAGCCGCCATACCGACCGGGAGGACGATTTCGATAAATTCAAGGACCTGGACCGTTTGATGATCGAAGAAGAGAAACACCGGAAGAAAGCTGGAAGGGGATCTGCCAAAGGAGAGACAAATGAACGATAGGGTTTATGAGAAACTGCGGGAACACCTGGACTCCTTGCCCACGGGTTATCCCAAGACGGAGAGCGGGGTTGAGCTGAAGATCCTGAAGAAGCTTTTTACCGAAGAAGAAGCGGAGATGGCCTGCCAGTTGAAACCCATTCCGGAGACCGCGGAGCAGGTCGCCCAGCGCCTTGGCCGGGCTCCGGAGAAAGTCGCGGACCTCCTTTACCTCATGTCCCGGAAAGGGCTGATCCTGCGGCTTAAAGTCAATGGAGTCTATCATTACATGGCCATCATGTTCGTGGTGGGAATCTTCGAATTCCAGGTGAATCACCTCGACCGGGAAATGGCCGAATTTTGCGAGGAATACCTCCGGGAGGCTATGGGCAAGGAAATGATCCGCCCGCAAACCCCCCAGCTGCGGGTGGTCCCGGTGCAGGAGAGCCTGGAGGCAACCTTCGAGGTCCAACCGTACGATGAGTTGCGGAAGATCGTCGCTTCCCAGAAGACCATTGCCCTGGCGGAATGCATCTGCCGGCAAAAGAGCAGCTTGCTGGGGCACCCCTGTTCCAAGCCCCTGGAATCCTGCTTCATCTTCGGGGCGATGGGGGAATATTACATTGAGAACGGGATTGGCCGAAGGGTGACCTTAGCGGAAGCGCTGGAGGTTCTGCAAAAGAGCGAAGAAGCGGGATTGGTCCCCAGTCCGGCCAATGCCCAAAAAACAGGGGGAATGTGCAATTGCTGCTCGTGCTGTTGCGGGATGATCAAAGCCATCAAACTTCACCCCCATCCCAGCAGCGTGGTCAAATCCAATTTTTTCGCCAGGGTTGATGAAGATCTTTGCGCCGGATGCGAGACCTGCTTGGAGCGATGCCAGATGGAAGCCATTTACATGGAAGATGACCGCGCGACCATTGACCTCAAGCGCTGTGTGGGATGCGGCCTCTGCGTCACCACTTGCCCGACGAAGGCGATCTCCTTAAGCCAGAAAGCCCCCAAGGAACTTTATGTTCCCCCGGCCAAACCCATGGACACCTACATTCAGATTGCCAAAGAGATGGGGAAGATTTAAAAAAGGACCATCTCCCATTTAGTTGATGGTTCGGACCCGCTTTGACGTTGCCCCGGCAAGGGGGCATCCGGCGAAGACAAAAACGGCCGGGATTCACCTTCCCTTCTCCACTCTACTTGGTTTCCGCAGAGAGACGCGGGGAGAGAGGGATAGCCACGCTGAAAACGGTAGAAGCCCGCATTGGATTTATAGGAAAAATTGCCTTTTTTGGCGAGCCGGATGCCCTCTTGCCGGGGCATGGGAATTTATTTCTTCATCGCGGGAGGGAGTTTTACGAAGTCCCCCGGGGCGATGCCGTTGCGCTGAAACCATCCCTTGTTCATCTCCAGGGCGTATTGGGCCGGATGAGCTGCAACGTGGGTCTTCAGGTTAAAAGGCTCCATGTCCTGAATATCCACGATCTTTCCGTTTTTATCGATAAAAGCGATGGAGAGCGCGATGCGGGTATTTTTCATCCAGAAAGAAAGCCTTCCCTCTTCTTCATAGACAAAGAGCATCCCTTCGCCGTGGCCAAGGCTTTCCCGGAACATCAGTCCCCTTGCTTTTTCCTCCTCCGTACGGACCACCTCAACGGTTATCTTTTTCCCTTTGATCATGAGGGAGACGAGCTTTTTCCCAGCTCCCTGGGGGAAGACGGGTTCCCCCGGAAAAGCAAGAAACAGGACCAGGGAAGCAGTCAATAAAAGAAATTTTCCCCGCTGAAGTCTTGAACCGGCGGGGCCTCTAAGCCCATCCATCCTTACCTTCCTGTAGGTTTATTATCTTTTGTCTTCCGGTTCCGCAGAAGAAGCCGAAGATACCAACCGCCATCATAACTCAAATGGCCAAAGTTGAAAAGCGGATCCTGTTCGTCTACCCATAGGCCGGCCCTAAGAATCAAAGGTGGGGCTTTCGATCCTTAGGGTGGGGGACCCCTGCCGGAGGCCAAGGTGTCCAGGTAGAAAGGGGAGGGGGCCGGGCAGGAAAAAGGTTGACAAGGGTTATAGAGAAATGTAATTTTTTATATAGAGGTAGATGCGGGTTCACCTTTTTAATGGAAAGGAGGAAATATGAAGCTGACGCGGATTTTAGCCCCGACGGATTTTTCGAAATACTCAGGATTTGCCCTGGAATGGGCAGCCTATTTAGCCCGGGTTATGCAAGCTGAATTAGTCCTTCTCCACGTCATACCCGAGGAAGAAGGTAGAATAACCCAGGAGGTCATTGGCGAGGGGGCGGTCGCCCACATCCCTCTGGGAATCCGCCAGGATGTGGTTGATGATCGGCAGAAGAAGTTCAAGGAACAATTAAACGTGGTCCTTTCCAGCGACGCAAAAGAAGCGATTAAAGTATCCGAGATTATCCAGATCGGGGTCCCTTTTGTGGAGATTATCAAGGTAGCCAAGGAAAAGGAGGTAGACCTGATCGTCATGGGAACTCATGGGCGAACAGGGCTATCCCATGTTTTCATAGGGAGCGTGGCTGAAAAAGTCGTGCATCATGCCCGCTGCCCGGTTCTGACGATCAAGCATCCCCAGTACAAGTTCGTTGCGCCTTGATCGGGAGTTCCCCGCGGATGAATACCACGGGGCAAAAGACGGGGAAGAACTTCGCGGGCCGGCTGATCTTTTCCCGGGTATGAGACGAAAATATCCTAAGTTACCCATTATCGGGGTCGGCGGAATTATTTTCCGTAAAGATCAGGTCTTGCTGGTCAAACGCGGGAGAGAGCCGGCGCAGGGCCAGTGGTCCATCCCGGGCGGGGTCGTCCACACCGGCGAGACATTAAAAGAAGCTGTAATCCGCGAGGTTCTTGAAGAAACTCATCTAAAAGTGGAAGTCCTGGCCCTGGCCAAAGTTCTTGAACGTATCTTTCGAGAACCGGATGGAAGGGTGGCCTACCACTACGTGCTGGTCGATTTTCTCTGCCGGCGGAAGGCCGGTAGGTTGAAGCCGGGGTCAGATGCCCAAGATGCCCTTTTTGCTTCTCTTAAGGATCTTTCTTCCTATCAGCTTGCCCCGGTGACCCTGGAAGTCATCTCCCATTCAGACTGGTTGAGGAAAAATCCGGAATTTTTTTTCGATTAATCCCTTCAGGATTTAATCTAAACCTACCGGGGAGGTCCCTCGAATCCTCATGTTAGATGGTCTAATAGACCTCCCCAATGGGTAGTGGTAGGTTCAGAATTAAAAAAAACCATGATGAACGTTGCACCATGGCCCGGATGCAAAAAGGCCATGGGTTTTATCCGCCCATGGCCTTTGAGTTCTCTTATATTATTTTTAGAAGCTTCTCAGGCAGCGGGCGGAATGGGCGAAAGCAAAAGGCCCAACAAGCCCAGTAGAATAACCAGCGTAAGGAGATTTATACCCGAGAGAAGCTTTTTCATTCTTGAATCACCTAAATATTCTTATATCTCACCCTCAAGAAGCTGTCAAGATTTTTTTTAATCTCCTCCCTCAATCGGCCAGGAGACCGGTTTCTTCCATGGACGAGAATTAAAACCCTTCTCCGAGCAGGCTGCGGGCGATTGTCCTCCGCTGCATCTCCGAAGTTCCTTCCCCGATCTCGCCCAGCTTGGCATCCCGGTAGAGGCGTTCCACTTTCCAACCCTTGAGGAACCCGTACCCCCCGTGGATCTGGACGGCATTGGTCCCGCACCAGGTGGCCGCTTCGGAGAGAAAGAGCTTGGCCATGGCTATGTCCGCACTTGCTTCCAGACCTTGGTCCATCATCCAGGCGGCCCGGTATAGCAGCAGGCGCCCGGTATCCACGAACATCTGCATATCAGCCACTTTAAAACTTATTTCCTGGAAATGGGCAATGGGTTTGCCGAAAGCCTGTCTCTTCTGGGCATACCGGATCGATTCTTCGAGGCAGGCCTGGCTCACCCCCAGGCTGTAAGCCGCAAAACCCATGCGGCTGAATTCTTTGGCTTTCATGGCGCAGGCCCAGCCTTGCCCTTCGGTTCCCAATAATTGATCTTCCGGGATCGCCGCCCCTTGCCAATAAAGCTCTGAGAGAGGCGCGCCCCGAGCTCCCAGCTTTTCCAGAGGGGGTCCAGCGGAAAAACCAGCGGTTCCTTTTTCGACGATGAAAGCGCTCATTCTTCGATCGGGAGGGGCCCCGGGATTGGTTAGAGCAAAGAGAATCGCCATGTCCGCGATGGGTCCATTGGTAACAAAGGATTTGGTTCCGTTTAAGACATAGGTTTTTCCCTCTTTTCTGGCCTCGGTCTTCAGGGCGGCTACATCCGAACCGCAATGGGGCTCGCTCAAGGCGAAGGAGCCGACGATCTCCCCTTTGATCAATCTGGCCAGATACTTTTTTTTCTGGTCTTCGGATCCCCATCGCTCAAGGGATATACCCGTCATGAGGGGACTGATACCGCAGGATAGAAAAGTGGAAGGACAGGCCCAGGCCAATTCTTCCCAGGCGATCGCGCAGGTCAGGAGCGGTTTTTGGCTTCCGCCGTATTTTTCCGGGAAGGGCAGGCCGATAAAGCCCCATTCGGCCAAAAGGCGGTGGTTTTCGTAGGAGAAAGCGGCCTGTCCATCAACCTGGCCGGCCCTACGGACGATTTCTTTTTCTAAGAAGGCCCGGAAGTCTTTTCTGAAATCCTTCTGCTCCTGGGTCAGTTCGTAGTCCATCTGAATCTCCCCTGGTTAACCGTTAGCGATCAGCGTTCATTGATCAGCCTACGCGCTCTTGAACCTTTCTTTTAGATCGGTTTGCCGGCGCTGAAAATCGACCGGGATATGATCAGGCGCATGATCTCCGAGGTGCCGCCGCCGATGGCTCCCAGTTTGGCATCCCGGAAAATTCTTTCCACAGGATACTCATGCATCAGCCCATACCCGCCATGGATCTGGACGGCGTCGCTGGCCAATTTCATCCCGAATTCCCCGACAAAGAGCTTGGCTTCCGCTGCCTCCACCGGGTTTAAAAATTTACCCTGATCCTTCAGCCAGGCCACGCGGTAGATGAGCAGGCGGGTCGCTTCGAGGATCACTTTCATGTCGGCCAGCTTGTGCTGGATGGCCTGGAAAGAAGCAATAGGCCGGCCAAACTGGACGCGCTGCTTGGCATACTTGACCGAGGCTTCCAAGGCATATTCCAGCCCCCCAAGAAAGGGGGCCATCAATGTGCTGCGGTCCCACTCCACGGTTCCCAGGGCGATGATAAATCCTTCCCCTTCCTTCCGCAAAATGTTTGCGGCTGGGACCGGGCAGTCTTCGAAGATCAACTCGCCGGTGGTCGAGGCTTTCACCCCCATTTTTTTAAGTTCACGGCCAACGGAAAATCCGGGGTAGCCTTTTTCCACAATGAAAGCCGATATGCCGGCGCCTTTCTTTTCTTTATCCGTCACGGCAATGATGACCAGAACGTCGGCAATGGGACCGTTGGTGATAAACATCTTGGTTCCGTTGAGAAGATAGTAATCCCCTTTTCTTGTGGCCGTGGTGCGAATGGAGGCAGCATCCGAACCGGCGCCCGGTTCGGTTAGACCCATGGCTCCTACCCACTCTCCCGAGGCGAGTTTGGGTACGTATTTCCTTTTTTGTTCCTCGTTTCCATGTACTAAAATGGTATCCCCGCAGAGGTAGGTATGGGCTCCCCAGGCCAGGCAGAGTCCACCTTCCGCACCACCGTGAGCAACCGCTTCGCCGGCAAGACAGGCCGTGACCACATCAGCGCCGCTCCCGCCGTATTGCTCGGGGTAGGTGAGCCCTAAGAGACCGAAGGCGCCCATCTTCCTCCAGGCCTCCCAGCAAAACTCTCCTTTCCAGTCGGCTTCCTCGGCAAGAGGGGCAAGCTCTTTCTGCGAGAACTTTAAAACCTGTTCTTGGAAGGCTCTTTGTTCATCGGTAAAACGAAAGTCCATGGTCGCCTCCTCATTGTTTCCCCTGCCCGGGCATGGCCAGCAGGCCGTTCGCCAAAAGGGCGACGATTACGATCAGTCCCCCGATTAAAGCAATATTCGTAGGGCGCTCGCCGATGCCGAGCCATACCCAAATGGGTCCGAGGATCGTTTCGAGCAAGCTCAAAAGGCCGACTTCACCGGCCGAGAGATAACGCGTGGCGATGGTCATCAGCACGCACCCGATGCCGAGCTGGACCCAGCCCATGATCCACAGCACCGTGAGGTCGTGCCAGGTCGGGGCGAGGGGCCACGCCAGCGGCAACGAAACGGTGATCGAAAAAAGGCCGGCGAGCATGACCGCCGGCACCATGCTTACGCTGGCATGGGCGCGGCGCAGCACAACCACCATCATGGCGAAGGCGGTCGGTACGCCGAGAGCGAGGAAGTTGCCGAGACTCCGGCCTGAATCCAGACCCTCGGAAAACATGATTACGATGCCCGCCAGCGCCACCGCGATTGCACTCCAGGTCCGCAACAGCACCCGCTCGCCAAGAAAGATCCTGCCGAGCACGGCCATAAAGAAAGGGCTGACGCTCATCAGCACCAGGGTGTTGGCGACCGTGTTGCGCGTTATCGAAAGGATGAAGAAGAAGAACGTGGAGGCGAGCAGCACACCGGCCAGCACGCCCTGCAGGCCGACATCGGCGATCTTCACGAAAACTTTCGTCCGATGCCAGAAGATGAGGACGCCGAAAAGGAAGATCACCATGAAAACGGAGCGCCAGAAAACGATCTCCCATGGATCCGTGAGCGAGACGTTGCGAACCAGGATGCCGCCGGTACTCCAGCACAAACCGGCACCGATCATCAGGAATAAACCCTGGCGATGAGTGGATGCCTTTGTTTCCATGCTGTCAGATTACACAACTTCTCCAAGATTTAATCAAGCTTTTTCTTCGGCGAGATCTCTTTTTATTCTCTTAAAAATCTTCCTTCTGCCATCCGTAGGCAGTATAATATAATAATCTGCGCCATCTGTAAGGGTAACTGCCAGGAGAGGAGATCATGGGTTTATGAAAAGGAAGATATTTAAGCTTGGAGAGTGGGCCATGGCCATCGGTTTAATCCTTATTTTGGCTTCCGCCTGTGCCACCAAAAGGTACTGGGGGCCGAGCATGGGACGTTCGGCGGATTCCCAATTTACCCCGGCCGATGCCCTGGAAAAAGCCCTGAAATCCGCTTCCTTCGAGCGGTTTCGCGGGAGAACCATCTGGGTGGATGTCTATTCCCTCA
>CAZIDC010000107.1:0-7092 GCA_964537885.1 uncultured Syntrophaceae bacterium
GGGGATCATCACCGGCGAGCAGGGTCAGGTTTAATTCTACCCCGAACCAGAAGCTGGCGGTGGTGGAGCTGGAGTTCAGGATTTCGTATTCGACCTCCAATCCGGCCCCATCCTTCCGGAAGAAGAAGCGTTTGAAAGTATCGATGGGAATTTTCCCTTCCCGTTTCCAGAGGCCTCCGCTGCGGTGGAGCAGGACGCATAATCGCCCCGAGCTTTCGATCTCTTTCACCTCCACCAGTTCGTAGGGTTGGTTGACAAAATCCCCCAACTCGGGATACTGGCAGCGGCGGAATTGACCGAAGGTGGCCTCGTCGCCCAGGAAGTGATCGAGGAAGGAATACCGGGTGTACCAATCGTACATCAAGGCCTTTTCCAGACCTTCCTCTTTGGCCAAGGACAGGTTGTGAATAGACTTCGGCTGACCGCCCGGGGACGGAGAACCGATTAGTCCTTTTTTCAGCTTGCGGTGGTAGGCTTCGGGCCTGCGGGTAAGCACATTGGTAAGGTTAAATTTTTTCGGCCGGTAATCCAGTTCAATCAGCGAACCCCCGTAATTCGGCTTGAGGATGGCCGCCAGATCCTGGCTGGCGACCAAAATTTCCGAAGAGAGGTCTTTGTCGAAGTCGGTCACCTCGCAGGTCAGATATTTTTCTCCGCCTTTTTCGATGACCTCCGCCAGACGTTCTGCCGCAATGAGGTTTTGATAGACGCCATGTCGCAGGTAGTTCAGGTAGAGGCCGCCGAAAAGGCCATGCCAGTAAGCACAGTTGACCTGTCCCTTCCAGAGAGAACGAAGGGCCGGCGGAGGGGATGGTTCGATTTCCGTCCCGGGGGACGGCTGGTTTTTTAGAATGCGGTGGACCTTCTCGCTGACTTGGAGCATTTTTTTATGCATGTGGTTGCTCTCGGTATATTTCACCAGGAAGTTCTCCCAGGAGCCTCCGCGCAGAAA
The DNA here is from genome assembly GCA_964537885.1 of uncultured Syntrophaceae bacterium. Lineage (GTDB taxonomy): Bacteria > Desulfobacterota > SM23-61 > SM23-61 > SM23-61 > CAZIDC01. The sequence continues at coordinate 953 of CAZIDC010000107.1, forward strand.
GGCCTTATATTTTTCATACCGCCCATCTTTCTTCAATTCTTCGACCATATCCTCAAAGCCGATGGCCGACAGGGGCGGAAGGGCCCATTCCATCATCTCGTCATAGGAAGCCGGCGGGAGGTAGGTCCTTCCTTGGGGGGGATATTTTCCCATGTACTCGCTGAAGGTGAGCATGTGGACCCAGTCCCGGTTTTCTTCCAGAGAGGCAACGAACTTTTCCAGCCAGCCTTCCTCAAAAACCCAGCGGGAGGTCCCGGGCCAGAGGCCGAACTTTTCCCCGTCGTCGGCATAAGTTACCGCAAGACTTCCGGAGTCGGTGGCCCAGAAGCGCAGGGCTTCGATGGTCTCTTCGGGTGCCCGGAATGGGATGGCATAGCGCAGGCGTTTATTGATGGGAAAGATGGAAAGAGTGAATCCCTCCTGTTCGGTGACGTAATGTCCGAACATGTCTTCATCCGCGAGGCCGGCGTAATGAAAATGGGAGTCATCCACAAGGGTATATTTCAGGCCGGTGGGAGCAATCGTCTTGGGCAGCGTGGAATTCCAGACCCTTTCAGCGAGCCAGAAGCCCTGGGGGCTGGCGTTCAGCTTTTCCTTGAGATATTGGTTGAAGGAGTTGACTTGGCCGACAGCGTCTCTTTCAGGAATAAAGGGGAGGAGGGGTTCATAGAAACCTCCGCTGAGAAGTTCTACCTGCCCCCGGGCCACAAGTTCTCGCAGCCTCGGCAAAAAACCCGGTTGATTTTCTTCGAACCATTCCAGGAGAGATCCGCTGTAATGCATCGACAGACGGAACTCCGGATGCTTTTCCAGCACCTGGAGGAAGGGATTGTAACACTTGTCCCACGCCTGCTGGAAGACATGCTCAAAGTTTCCCACCGGCTGGTGATTATGGACGGCAAAAAGCAAGTTGATGGTTTTCATCCGGTCGCTCCCATCGGGTTGGTCAAACCTGCCAGTTGATTTGTTGAAATTCCTGGTCCGGAGTGACGCAAGAGAGATATCCACTCCGCGGGTAACGTTCCAATTCCAAATCTCCTTTTTGGACCTGTAAAAAAAACTCCATCTTTTCTTTGGCATGAATCTCAAGGTCGGCAAAGGGGATGGCCAGCTCGATAATGGATCCCGAAGCAATGCTGGTGAGCCGCCTGGAGGTTTGGGACCCGCTTTTCGGCCGGCCGTCGAGGAGGAAAAAAGGTTGCTCTTCGGCGGCATACTTGACGGGAAAGGATATAATCCATTCCCGCGGCGTAAGCAGGCGAATGCGGAATTCCAGCCCCTCCAGGTTGTTCTGTTTTCTCAAAAGAGGGTCAATGCGGAAATAAAGATTTTTGAGGTCAAACCCGTAATAAATGCCGGAGACAAATCCCTCGGCCCGGTACATGGAGGACCGGAGGGGGCGAGTGTTGAAATATCCCGCCTCCGGCCACTCGAAGAAATGGGTAATCCGGCCATCCAGGGCCGGAGCGATAAAACCCAGAGGTTCCATCGTCGATTTGACGTCATGGGCCAGGGCAATGGGTGTCTTCAGATAATCGGGAACGTTCTCTCCGAGGAAAAGATAAACATTACTCAGGTGCATGCGGAAGAGGCGGTCAAACTCTTCGTCGTTGTCGCTGGTAAAATCATCCCCGAACCACCAGAACCAATCGCTGCCCTCGGCAATATAAATTTCTTCCCAGGCCAGTTGTTGTTTTTCCCGGGGGACGGCGGATTCTTTGCCGGCGGCGGTTTTTAAAAAAGAACGGGTTTTCTTCAAACAATCCCAGGCCCGGTTTTCTTCCGGAGAACCGATCCATATCCTGAAGTTTTGATCGATCCAGGATCCGCTATGAAGAAAATTCAGGGTTTCCCGAGGTGGATGCTCCCCTATGAATTCATCCATGCGGACGGTTTTAAGGTTGGAGTCATGGGATAATTTCGAATAGAGCGTGCTGAGAAAGCCACGGCCTCCATCCGGATAGTATTCCCAGGGATTTTCTCCGTCGAGGGCGATCAGAACGAGAGGGTCGCGGTCTCCGTTCAGAGACTTTTGGATGTTCCGCAGGTGGTTTACCAAATCATTCGCCGAAGCTTCGGGAGGATTTTTAGAGTAGGTGAACCCGATCAAATCCGAAAGATTCCGGTCGCGGAAAGCCATGACAACTTCGCTTTCGCCGCAGCCTACGCGGTATGGCTGGTAGAGAGACCGCCGGCTTGCTTCTCCGGGTAGGGATTTAAAGAGAATTCCTTCATCGGAGGCCATCCAGCGAATTCCCGCCCGCTGGACGATGGGAATGAGTTCCGGCGAGACGGAGCCTTCGGAGGGCCACATTCCCAGAGGATTGGCGCCGAAGAGAGCGCGATAATAATCTATTGCCTTGCGGATTTGCGCCTCGGCGTCCTCAGGATGGGCGAAAGAACCCGGCAAGGAAACCTGCGGCATGGCCCGGGAAGCGTGGGCTGAGTTGATGAGCAGGGGGAGGATGGGATGATAAAAGGGGCTAATCGTAATCTCCACCTGTCCCCGGTCCCGCATGGACTTGTAAAGGGGAATAACCTCCTGGATGGTTTCCAACTGGGCCCGGAGAAGGGCGGCTTTGTCCGCTTCGGAGAAGAACCTCCCTTTTTTCAAGAGCTCGCCAACAGCCGGTTTTTTCTCCCTGGCCCGGTAGCCGAACCAGGTGAGGTTAAACCAGACCTGCAGATCGCGAAAGTCCTGGGAGTTGAACTGGTGGATCAGGTCGTCCAAACGGTATTCGGGAAGCTTTACCCCCCTTTTCAACAGGAGGTTCCAGTATTCCGGATAGGGCTTGACCATGGTTTCCCAATTACACATAAAAAAATTTATTAAAATAAATTTTTTCTCCTCGGGGGAAAGCTCTTCAGCCGGCTTCCGGGTATGCTCTAAAAAAATATCCCGGCCTTCTTCCCGGGCATAATCGGCAAGCTGCCGGAGCAGGGAAGGCACGAGGTTGAAGGTCTGATGGATCGCCGGATATTCCTCCAGCAGCGAGATCATGTCGTAATATCCTTTAAGGGCATGCAGCCGGACCCAGGGCAGGGAAAATTCACCGGTCAGGGGGTCCCGGTAATAGGGCTGATGCATATGCCAGAAGAAGGCGATGTTCAGCATACTCACTCGATCGACCCGTATTTTTTGATACATTATAACAAATCTTTGCCGGGAAACAAACGAACATCTTTCCCTCTATTCTTCACTCTTCATTTATCGGCCCACCTGTGCTATTTTTAGGGCGCAGGATGTAAGGGACAAGGCAAAGGAAAAAGGCAATGGGTGATAGGCAAGAGAGTTGGCGCTATTTTATTCCGACCCATTACACCCGACACGAGACACCCGACACCCAGTCTTTATCCCGGCTTCAGGCTCGCGGCGTTTTAAATTTATTGTATAGGAATTTTTTTTTATCCTTCCCCCTCACCCCCGCCCCGTTTACGGGGGAGAGGGGAAGGGTGAGGGGGCTTAACTTGACGGTATTTATTCGTGGAGGAAAGGAATGGACACTTCCGAACTTGATCTGGTGATTATCGGCGGGGGGCCAGCCGGTCTGACCGCGGGTCTTTACGCCGCCCGGGCTCAACTGCAAACCCTTCTTATCGAGAAAATGGCTCCTGGGGGGCAGGCGGCCAGTACTTTTTTGATCGAGAATTATCCGGGGTTCCCCGAGGGAATCCCGGGGCCGGATTTATCCCAGGCAATGGAAAACCAGGCCAAACGATTCGGTCTAAAGATCATCAACGGGGAAGTGGGGCAATTGACCCCTCGCGGCCAGGCATGGGAGTTGGAACAGGAAGGGAAGAAATTGACCGCCAAGTCAGTCATTGTGGCAACTGGCGTCGAGCCCCAAAAAATGGGAATTCCCGGGGAGGAAGAGCTAAGGGGGAAGGGGGTTTCTTACTGCGCCACATGCGACGGCCCTTTTTTCCGCGGCCAGGACATCGGGGTAATCGGCGGAGGGAACTCGGCGGTCGATGAGGCCTTATACCTTACTCGATTCGCCAGCCGGGTCTATCTCATCCACCGGCGCAACGCTCTCCGGGCGGAGAAAATTTCACAGGAACGGGCTTTCCAAAATAAGAAGATCGAAATTCTCTGGGACACGGTAGCCACCAAAGTTCTTGGGGAAAGCGGGGTGAACGGGCTGGAATTGAAAAACGTGAAAACCCAGGAGAAACGAACGCTGCCGGTCAACGGGGTCTTTTTTTACGTGGGTCTAAAACCCAACACCGGCTTCCTCAGGAGTATTTTAAACCTGGATGAGCAGGGGTATGTGATAACGGATGATACCCTGGCCACTTCGGCCCCCGGAATTTTTGCCGCCGGCGATGTCCGCAAAAAACTTCTGCGCCAGGTAGCCACGGCCGTCGGCGACGGAGCAACGGCGGCGTTTGCCGCGGAGCGCTATATCGAATCGTTACCACGATAAAGAATTATTTATGGGACGCAGATTTTCGCAGAAAAAACAGATAAAAACTTTTTTCCAAATAAATACGAAGCTCAAGAGGTTGAATAAAAGCAATGGGAAAAAAATACTCCAGAAAGAGGGCTTCATTCTTTTTTCGAAAAACTTGATTCGTTTATTCTGCGTAAATCTGCGTCCCCTTGAATAGGAATTTTTGTGCGGATATTTGTAACGAATGACGATGGAATTCAATCCGAAGGCCTTCTGATCCTATCCCGAGCTTTAGAAGAAGTGGCCGAGGTCTGGGTCGTTGCCCCGGACCGGGAAAGGAGCGCCGTGAGTCACGCCTTGAGTATGGGCCGCCCCCTTCGGAGCAAAAGGGTGAAGAGTTTAGGGCGCCGCTTTTTTGCGGTGAACGGAACGCCTACGGATTGTGTTCTCCTGGGGGTTGGCAAAATTATTCCCGAGCGGCCCCAGCTCATCGTCTCCGGAATCAATAAGGGAGAAAACCTGGGCGACGACATTACTTACTCCGGGACGGTTTCAGCGGCCATTGAAGGGACGATCCTGGGCATTCCTTCCTTTGCCATTTCCTTAGTGGCCCGGAATAATTTTGATTTTTCCCACGCGGCTTCCTTTGCGGCCCGTCTGTCCAGGAATATTCTGCGCCACGGACTTCCGCGCAATACTTTTCTAAACGTCAATGTCCCCGGCAGCGGTAAAAAACCCAGGTCTTACAAGATCACGCGCATGGGCAAGAGGATTTATGGGGAATCGGTGCAGGAACGGGTGGATCGATCGGGAAGGAAATATTATACGATCGGCGGGAATGATCCTGGATATGCCGATACCGACGATTCGGATTTTAAAGCCATCGCCAAAAATTATATTTCCATTACGCCTCTTCATTTAGATTGGACGAACTATGCATCCTTGGAATCGCTTTCCAAGCGGAGAATCTGAGAGCCGTTTTCTTTCTGAGCCATGAGCTTTCTCAACGCCGTCCTTCAGGGGAACCAGGATTTTGCCGGAGCGCGAGAGCGGATGGTCGCGGAACAAATCATCGCCAGAGGCATTAAAGATCCCCGGGTGATTGCGGCCATGCAGAGGGTGCCACGGCACCTATTCATTCCTGGGGCCTTAGGGGGTCAAGCTTACGGAGATTTCGCCCTGCCCATCGGGGAAAGGCAGACGATTACCCAGCCCTATATGGTTGCCTACATGAGCGAGGCTCTCAATCTCCGCGGCCAAGAGCGGGTGCTGGAAATAGGGACCGGATCGGGGTACCAAACCGCCTTGCTTGCACACCTTGCCGGGTGGGTGTATTCGGTGGAAAGAATTCGTACCCTCCTGGAGCGGGCCAGGAAAATTTTCGACCGGATCCAGTGCCGCAATGTAATTACCAAGCTCTTTGACGGAACTTTCGGCTGGAAAGAAGAAGCCCCCTTCGAAGCCATTCTGGTCACGGCCGGCGCGCCTTCCATCCCCCGGCCTTTGATCGAGCAGCTCAAAGTGGGAGGGACTATGGTTATCCCAGTCGGTGAAAAAAAATCCCAGAGGCTCTTGAGGGTTCGCCGGGGTGCAAGAGGGTTTGTCCAGGAAGATTTGAAAGAATGCAAATTCGTCGACCTGGTCGGGGAACACGGGTGGGCCAAAAGGGAACGCCGATCTTTCTGATCTATTTTTCGCCCTGGGTTTTTAATCGGTGAAAATATTTGGAAGCAGATGATTTTTTTA
>CAZIDC010000107.1:7192-8441 GCA_964537885.1 uncultured Syntrophaceae bacterium
TTTTCGCCCTGGGTTTTTAATCGGTGAAAATATTTGGAAGCAGATGATTTTTTTAAGCCGATTGAAGAACAACCCACTTTCCGAAAAACTTTAAAGAGAAAGGATGAGACATGGGAAAAGAGAGCATTCCTTTCGGCAGGACGATGGGATTTAAAGTCGCTTTTTGCAATGCCATCGCCGTTGATCTGGCCAAAGCCAGGCGGATGATTTGGGTTTCCGGGCAAATCGCCTTTGATGAACAGGAGAGGTTTATCGGCAAGGGCGACATCCGGGCCCAGACCGAGCAATGTCTTAAGAATATCCAGAGAGCGCTGCAGAAGCTGGGAGGGTCAATGGATGATGTCGTTCAGGTAACCGTTTTTGTTACGGAGATGAGTGGCCTGAAGGATATTCACGACGTGCGGCTGAAGTATTTTAAGGAACCCTATCCGACCAGCACGCTTGTTGAGGTAAAAGGTTTTGTTAACCCGGAAGCCTTGATTGAAATCAACGCCATGGCCTTAATATTTTGAAGGGTTGGCGATAAGGCAGGAGACTACCCGTAGCAGGCGTTGAACCTTGCGGTGAATTCCTCGAGGCTGAAACTGTATTCCTGGGTGCCATAGCACTCCACAGCAAAGGAAGCGCACACGCTGCCCATCCGGGCGCACTGCTCGATGTCCTTGCCCCGGGCCAGACCGCTAATCAGCCCGCCCCGGTATGAATCGCCGGCGCCGGTCGGGTCCTCTACGGTCTTTGGCGCAACGGCAGAAATGCATATTTCACGATCCGGCGTGGAGACCTTTGAACCCAGTTCTCCCAGGGTGACAATGATAGCCCTGGCCCGCCTGAGCAAGGCGTCTCTGTTTAAGCCGGTCTTGTTCATGATCATTTCCAGCTCATAATCGTTGGAGATCAGAATCCGGCACCCTTCTATGGCCTGGACTAAGTCTTTGGCATCCAGCATGGGCAGGGACTGCCCGGGGTCAAAGATATAGTCGATTCCCTTAGCCTTACAGATGCGGGGATAGTTTACCATGTCCTCAAGATTACCGGGAGAGACAATCAGGATCGTCTCCTTGGGATTGAGCCGGTCGAAATCCAGAGAGGAAGAATATTTCATAGCGCCCGGGTTAAAGCCGGTGATCTGGTTGTCGGCTTGGTCGGTGGTTATATAGGCACTGGCGGTGAATTCGTCCTCTATGATTTTGATGTTTTTAGGAGAGATCCCAATCTTCGCCAGCCATTCGAAGTATCGATGATAATCACG
>CAZIDC010000108.1:0-8400 GCA_964537885.1 uncultured Syntrophaceae bacterium
TTTTTGTGGGGCAGGCCAGGGTGATCCAAGAAATTTCGTGGGGCCAGCGGTTCATAATTTCAGAAAAATTGAACGGACTTGTTAGGAGCTACTCACCGACAGAAGGTTTATTTTCTGGGTGAGCCGGGCGATAATCCGGTTTAGATCCCCCACTACCTCTTTTTGCCAATAAGGAATGGCTGCTTGGACATCTTTTCCCAGCAGTCCTTGAAAATAAGCAAACTTCCCCCGGAGCAGGAAAACTGACGCAAACATATCTTCACTGTGGAAAAGGAGGGGATGGTGACAAAGTATCTCCAACTCATTTAAGCGTAAGGTTAGTGAAGTTTGCACCGCGGCAACGGTTTGAAAAGGCAGCCCCTGATTGGCAAGCAACGGTCGAATAGTGACCTCGCAGGCATTGATGACCTCCCGGGTGCGCTGCAGATGACGCAGGCACTCAACCTGGTGCAGCTCGGTTACGTGGAAGGCCGGCTCCTGCCGCATAGGCATAGCTGCCTGGCCCAAGAGCATGAATACCGCACGCAGGTGTTCAACCCGCAAATAGTCCACCCCAAACAAAGCGCGCAGGTTGGTGAACACCGTCTTGAGTTCCCGGGCGTTTCCTGGCCAGCGGTAGGATTTGAGTTCCTCCAGGATTTCTGGAGGCAAGGTTTTTTGTTCGTCCTGAACGATTCTCCGCCAGAATAATTGCGCTAAAAGGGGAATGTCTTCCGGATGATCTCGGAGCGCGGGGGTGTAAATCAAAAACTCCCGCAACCGATAATAAAGGTCTTCTCGAAAATGACCAATCTGGACCATGGAATAAAGATCCCGGTTGGTAGCCGCAATGACCCGGGCATTGACCTGAACTTCCTTCTGCCCCCCCACCCTTCGGATTCGCCCTTCTTGCAAAACCCGGAGGATCTTGACCTGGTGCTCCAGGGGCAGGTCGCCGATCTCATCGAGGAGTAGTGTTCCCCTATCGGCAATCTCCCATAGACCAATCTTTCTTTGCGCGGCGCCGGTGAATGACCCTTTCTCGTGTCCGAATAATTCGGATTCCAATAGGTGACGGGGAATGGCTCCACAGTTTACGGAAATAAATTTCTCACTCCCCCGGTTGCTGTAGTCATGAATGGCCCGGGCCACCACTTCTTTCCCTGTACCGGTATCACCTAGAATCAGCACGGTTTCGTCAACTCGGGCGGCATGGAGTATAAGTCGCCGCACTAACCGGGCTTCCACCGATTCACCGACATACTTCCTCTTGAGATCAGCAGGTTCATCGAATTGCCCCAACAAATCCAACAGCAATTGCGGGGGCATCCCCTGGACCATAGCGTCGCCCGATCTAGTGGTTTGCACCTCCTCCATCCGGTCAGCCTGAGCCCATAGGGCTCCAAATATCCTGTCTTCCGTCCCGATTAGGTAACAGTTCTGCTCTCCTGCCCGGCGGGCGTTGCTTAACAGGGTACGGATACTCCGCCGCATCTGCCCGAAAATAGTGAAGTCGCCATTGATCAAAGGTATCTTGTCCTGCCGGAGCAATATCTTGGATAAACCTTTGGCCTTGTGCTTGTGCCCCCTGTCGATTACCAGATCTGGAAATGCGCGAACAACCTCCAAATCCCTCGCCTTGATGACATAGGCAGTGGGTAGATCTCCGCCTTTTAAGTCCAGCACATCCTGTTCCTTTGCCAGCTCTAAATAACATTGAAGCGGCCTAGGCCCCGATAGAGGGGTAAATTTGAGAGCGTCGATCTTCATAACCGGCTCCATTGAGTTGATTTTAGTTATTTAATCGAAAACTGCATATAACTCAACATATAAAATTGATAATCTCAACCCATAATAGTCAACTGGAAACTAGACGCTATATCTATCTTATTGGATTATCTGTGTTTTATTTAAATCACGTTTTGGCATAATTTTTGAGTTTTAATCCATAAAATTCTGCTTAAAGGGGTAACCTAAAATGACTAGTTCCAGAGTAAATTTGCATATTACCAACTACGAGAAAGTTGAGATAGAAGGCAAAGTAATTCTGGTTCCTTATCCCACAAAAATCCCTGAATTTCGCCTGATAGATAGGGAGGAAATCCTAAACCGCTGTCTGGCTGCCTGGTTCAGCCTAGACGGACTGGGCCCTTTGAATTTTCGACTTTACGGACCTCCAGGGGTAGGGAAAAATGCCCTCGTCTATCGTCTGGCCCAGATCCTTAATAAAGATCTATACATTATTAATGGGCACCAGGAACTGGGGCCGGAGGATATTGCCTGTTCGGCCACCATGACTTCTGGCCAGGCCATTGAGTACGTCGCTTCCAGCCTCTTTGCTGCAGTTTGGCGCGGCGGCATTCTGTTCTTTGACGAAATCGGCAAGGCGCCCACCGCGGCTTTGGATCCTCTGGCATCTTTACTGGATGATCGACGCACCCTAACTTCGGTACTCGCGGGAATACACCTCAGGGCGCACCCGGAATTTCTTTTCTGTGCCGCCCTCAATCAAGATGAAGAGGAGGGATTGGGGCTCCCCGGCTTCCTGGACGAACGCACCCGTCCGGCCATTCAGGTGAATTATCCTTCTCCCAGAACCATGGAACGCATCCTGAAGGCGAATTTGCCCAAGGCCCCGGAGGTCTGGTTCAAGATCTTAATGGAACATTTCGTGGCAAACTTGTCTCCCCGGAGAGCCATTAAATTACTTCGATATTCCTATGGGTTTGCCTTGCTGGAAGGCAATCAATCTCCTGCTCCTCGAGAAGTTAGAAAATATCTGGAAAAGGCCTATGCGGAAGTGGCAACTGAGGAAAGAGGTGGGGAGGTCAGCTGAATGAAACTAATATCACCCTTGATTCCCAAAACTCAACCGGTGGAACCCATCGAAGCTTCATGTCCGGAAAGACTGGACATAATTCCTTACGTGCGCAGCAGGTTAGTCTTCGCCGAGATCGCGGCCCACTTGTTACGGAAAAACGACTACGACATGATCCTGGTGGATTTTCCTTACTTCATGAACTCTCCCGGCTGGCTGGAAAATCCTATCAGACTCTTGCCTGCGGTCAGCTTAGCGATCTTCGGTGGGAACAACCAAAATCTGCGGGCCATTTCCTTTGCACCCAATGATGCCGCCAGTATCGCCATTTATCTTGCCACCGTTCATTCACTCCCTTTTTTCTGCGTGGACGACTCCGATCTCCTTAATTACCCGGCAAATTCTATTTTCTCTCCCCGGGTTAGATGGGGAGATGATTACCGGGTTTATCATCTCGGCCTGGAAGGGTATTTTCAGCCGATCTGGGAGCAGATGGATGCGGCTTGGCCCGCCACCACCAGCCAGGTAAAGTTTTTTTCTCGCTATCGCGCTCAGGTGGTGGCTAAGTATCTCCGGGAGGCCATGAAAGGAAAAAAAAAGGCACTATTTATTTGCGAATACCAGCTTTGGTGGTCTCTGCGGCAATTTCTTCACCAAGAACCCCGGGAGCAGGTGAGATACATTTTCAAATGGCAGAATACCCCGGGGGTCTTGCGCGTGGAAGATCCCTACTTTGCCTGGGTTTATGGATTATTGGACGATTACCCCGCGGTTAACCTGGAATTCTGGAAATCTCTCCAGGCAGGGGAGACGAATTCTTTCGACAAACTCCAGGCATGGGAGAAAATCTTGACTGGCGCGCTTACCGGCAATTATCCAACCCAACGGAAAATCAAGAAAGGGAAGGGCTTATCCATCAAGGTTATTTCTATCCTGCCCTTTTTAAAAAAGAAAAAGAAGACATCCCCCAAGGTGAAACCGATCAGCCAAATTTCCCTGCGAAGACTCACCAACTTCCTCCATTATCTCAAAAATCTGGTGGTTCTTCACAATCGCCTCTTGCCGGAACCGGGAAACCATCTTTTCCATGCAGCCCGGGCTTGTGGGGATCGCTCTTTCCAGGAGAGCTTGGCTAGGGAGTTGCTTCACTATCCCCATCCTGGCGGCAAACATCTCAACTTTATTTTGAAAAATGCCCTGGTTATGTGGGGCGGGTTAGGGGTGACAATCCCGGGCTATGCCGGGCTGTCTTCTTTTTATACCGGCCAGCCTTTCTCCTCTTTCGGGGGGCAGGTTGATCAGTCCTGCTGGGACGAGGAGATGGCAGCCAGAAGGCTTACCCTTGAGCAAATCCACCAGGAATTGAGCCCGGACGAAAAGGAGGAGCTGCAACGAAATCAGGTCCATAGCGGCGTCCGCTGGGAAGTCACCGACGATTTTCGCTTACACGCCCAGGCCAGCAGGCATTTACGCTTTCTGGTCCAGGCGCGGCTTCGGCATTATATCCCGAAGAGAAGCTGGGGAAAGATGGAAGGAGGCCTGCACTGGAAAGCGATTTTAGGGGCTCTGGCGAGGGGGGAAAAGGCCGTCTATGTCAAACATAGAACTTACTCGGAGGACAGATTTTTGACCCTGGACGAGCATACCCCGGTGGTATTTCTTTTAGCTCCTGAAGAGGAAATTGATAAATCCTTCTGTCTTTGCGTCCACGATTCGAATCTGACGCAGCGTCATCTGGAACTTGGCCTGAAGAGCTTCAGGTCTAAAAAATATCCCGATCCGGACCAGGTTTATTCCGTTTTCTTTACTTCTCGTTCCACGCAAGATCTTCTTGAGGGCCATGTCCAGCAGGAAAATCTGACTTCCTTATGCACCCTTTATACAAAGCATGTTATGGGGGTGGAAAGGTATAAAGCCATTACCAGACGGGAGGCAAAGCACCAATGTCGCTATAAACCAACGAATGATCCAGAAATTAGGAGCCTGCCGCCATCCCAGTTAGGAATCGCCTGGGCCATAAAGTATGCCAAGGACGCGGTAATGGTGGCCGCCCCACCGGGCTGGCAACTCCCCCGTGTTTTGCAACAATATGCCCAAAAAAAGGGCATCAAAATCATCACCGTATCCCTGTCCAGCTTGCAAACGGGATTCGTCGATCGGCTGAGTCGATGTTTTTTCTTATCCACCACCCTCAAAAGACATCCTCGGCACGAGCAGATCGCCCGGCGTTTTATCCATTAACTTATGGATCGACATCTGGACAGATAAATTTTATCGGCGAAATGATTTTTTTGGACAGCAGATTTAATATCAGGCTACATTTCCCCAGGCCGGTGAGGGGAAATAGGATTGCCCTTAGTTAAATCTTCGTCTAACCGGGAGATGAGTGGGCAAATTTATTTATTCATAACTATTTATTATCTTTACAAATAAACCATCTTGTTGTAATTACGCGGCAATATATGGCCTTGGGGTTCACTGTCCGGCGATGGCGGACTGCCACCACAATTAAGTAGGCAAGGCTGATTCTCCCTAAATCTGGAGCCTTAACCCATGTCCGAAGGGAAGCAATCCCCGACAGCCAGAGCCCAGCGGGTGATCCGAGTCTTTGTCTCCTCCACCTTCAAAGATATGCATGAGGAACGGGAGGAGCTCATCAAGCGCGTATTTCCTCAACTGCGCAAGCTGTGCGAGTCCCGGGGCGTCGTCTGGGGGGAAGTGGACCTGCGCTGGGGCATCCCCGATGAGGCCAAGGCAGAAGGCCAGGTCCTGCCCATCTGTCTGGCGGAGATTCACCGCTGCCGCCCTTATTTCATCGGCCTCCTGGGGGAGCGCTACGGCTGGGTGCCGGAGGAAATCCCTTCGGAGCTCATCGCCCAGGAGCCCTGGCTCCAGGAACATCTGCACCATTCGGTCACGGAACTGGAAATCCTCCACGGGGTGCTGAACAACCCGGTGATGGCGGACCACGCCTTTTTCTATCTGCGGGACCCGGTCTACGCGGCTTCCCGGCCCCCGGACAAACAGGCGGATTTTACCGAGTCGCCCACGCCGGAGGAAATCGCCCGTTTCGGCCCGGAAGAAGCCCCACGCAAGGCCGAGGATCGCCGGGGCAAACTCGCCACCCTGAAGCAGCGCCTGCGCATAAGCGGCCTGCCCCTCCGAGAGAATTACCGGGACCCCAAAGAGCTAGGGGAGCTGGTACTCCGGGATTTGACCGGAGTGATCGACCGGCTGTTCCCGGAAGGGTCCCAGCCCGACCCCCTGGACCGGGAGGCCTCGGAGCATGAGGCCTATGCCCGGAGCCGGGGGAGGGTCTATCTGCACCGCCAGGAATATTTCGACCGGCTGGACCGGCACGTTGAGAGCGACGATCCGCCTCTGATTATCCTGGGAGAGCCCGGGGTGGGGAAATCGGCTTTACTGGCCAATTGGGGGTTACGTTTTCAAGCCAGCCAGGGATTATCGCATACTCATTTGGAGGGTTCTTTTTGGGGGAGACTGCAATATTTCTTCCAGTCTCGGTTCAAACCTTTTTTTAGCCAACCTCTGCTCATCAGTCACTTCATCGGGGCCTCTGCCGCTAGTACTGATTTGGGCTCCATGTTGCGGCGGCTCATGAGGGAGCTGAAACGGCACTTTTCCTTGCGGTCTGAGATTTCTGATCGGCCCGAGGCCATGCGTCAGGCCTTTAATGCCGCTCGCAAGAGAGAATCTGGAGAAAATGCCGCCGAACTGAAAGCTGCCATCAATGCGGGAACTAACCCAACCCTCAAGGTAACTTTCTTTGAGATCCCCAATATACCCCCGGACCGGCCCGATACCCAGGCTTTTGCGGATTTCCTTCACCAGGCCTCAGGTCGTGGCCGGGTCGTTATCATCCTGGACGCCCTGGATCAGCTTGAGGACAAATCTGGTGCCCTAGACCTGGACTGGCTGCCGACAGAGATTCCCCAGAATATCCGACTAATTCTCTCAACCGGACTAGGCCGCCCACTGGAAACCCTGAAAAGTCGCGGTTGGTTGGAGAACTCCCTTACCGTAACTCTTCTGACCCTGGAAGAGCGCCAGCGTTTTATCCGATCTTATTTAGGCCAGTTTCGTAAGGAGCTTAGCCCCAAGTTAGCAGAACGTTTGGCTACCACCCCAGCCGCGGCTCATCCCCTTTATCTCAAAGCTATCCTGGATGAGATGCGGGTTTTCGGGTTTCATGAACATCTCGAGGAACACCTTTCCCATTACTTGGGTGCAGCAACAGTCGTCGGCCTCTATGAGAGGATCCTGGAACGCTGGGAGCAGGACTTCGATCTCAACCGGCCCGGTATGGTGCAGGAGGCCATGACACTTCTGTGGGCTGCCCGGCGGGGCCTAGCCGAGGCTGAGCTCTTGGACTTGTTGGGAGATGGTTCCAACCCTTTACCGGGGGCCTTCTGGTCACCTTTGTACCTGGCAGCCGAAAATGTCCTGATAAAACAGACCGGACCACTCCTGTTCCTGGCAGATAAGCTTGAAATAATTTGCCACCCCGGACTTTTAAAGTTCGCCAACTCTGCTTTCCGTCAAGCGGTGCAGAACAGGTACCTCTCCCGGGAACCAGTTTGGCTCGCCGCCCACCGGCGTCTAGCCGACTACTTTGAAAAGATAAGGGGCCAAGACCACCGCCCCTTAGACGAGCTCCCCTGGCAGCTGGCCCAGGCCCGGGAATGGCGAAGGCTTTACCAACTTTTAGGTGATCCCATATTTTTTGCAAGCGCCTGGGAAAATAACCCAGTTGAAGTAAAGGGGTACTGGTTACTGCTCAAGGAACATTTGTCTTTCCAGCTGCCTGAGGCCTACCATCAGGTTCTGGAAAATCCGGGCCAATATCATCGCGCCGCCTCGCACCTGAGCCGGTTGATGACCGATATTGGATATCTCAAGGAAGCCCAATCCTTAGATGTTTTCCTGGTAGAGCACTATCGCCGGGCGGGAGACCTGGGCAAGCTCGCTTATGCCCTGGACCGCCTGGCCACTACAAATGTGGTTCAGGGAGAGCTTCTTGAGGCCATGGCCCTCCAACAAGAACGGCAACGCCTCTTTCTGGAGTCACAGGATTTAGAAGGACTTGCCGCCACTTTAGGGAAACAGGCAGTCATCCTCCACCTTCAGGGGAGGCTGAAAGAGGCCATGGATATGCATAAAAAAGAGGAGCGCCTCTACCGAAAGCTGAGGGATAAGCTGGGACTTGCTGTATCTTTGAATAATCAGGCGCTCATCCTCAAAGATTGGGGCAAATTAAAAAATGCCATGGAATTGCTTAAAAAAGTGGAGCGGTTTTACCGGGACCTCGGTGATAAGTCGGGCTTGCGCAAAACCCTTCATAATCAGGCCAAAGTTTTGGACCATTTGTGGAAAGATGAAGACGCCTTGGCTCTATTGCAGGAAGAGGAGCGTCTCTGCCAGGAGTTGGGGGATCTGGCAAGCTTGAGTCTCTGCCGGGCCCTCCAGGGGTGGATACTCCTTTGTAAAATGGGCAGACCCGAAGGCCTCAACCTCATAAAAGAAGCCGCTCAACTGGCAACTAAACACGGCCTCCCCAAAGAGACCATTATCATACGGGGATA
>CAZIDC010000109.1:0-8396 GCA_964537885.1 uncultured Syntrophaceae bacterium
GGTTTCACAGGAGGCCATTAACGCTCTTCTCTCCCCATCAGAGGAAACCCTTTCTGCTTCGCAACCCGCCCCGGAAGAACCTTTACTGTATTGCTGGGAATTTTTTGCGGAGAATAGCAAGGCTCGTTTGGGATGCCAGGATTGTCTGGTGTACCGAGCCCACGCCCTAAAATGTTTCGAGATGAATCACCTGCCTAAAGGAATGGGCTATAACGGCGGGGCGTGCGCCAGCTCTTGCGAAGCCTGCGCTTACTTCCATTACCATCAAGGTAGGCGTTTTAAGGTATTGGTCGTTACCGATAATCCCGCCTGCAAGGAATCTCTTTCCCAGCAGGAAGGCTCCCAAAAAATCCATTTCCAATTTGTCAGTTGTGAATACGAGAGCTCTTTAGTGGTGGATCGGTTCCGCCCTGACTTTGTAGTGGTGGACTGCACTATGCAAGAAGCGAAATGCCGGGAGCTCTGTCATCATTTGGGCGAAGATCCGAGGATTCCGGATACCACCCTCATCCTGGCCACCCCTCCACGCCGGCAGGCTCTTTCCATTCCGGGCGCGATCCGCATCCGCAACCCGGTTTCGCTGAAAGAGCTGGAGAACCATTTAACCCGGGTGCGCATGTGCCACTCGCTTCAGGCCGGGGAAAATAGAGAGGGAAAAGTAGGACCTAAAACCTTGAACTGATCTGACCTGACCTTTATTGCATGGGAAAAAAATTGGGCTGGACTCGCCGGGCTCGCAACCTGTGGTCCAGCCCAACGGGATACTCGACGCCTCAATGGTGTTACCGCGAGGTGTCTCCCTTTTTTTATTATAATTAAGGCAAGAAAAATCGTCAAGGAGGAGGGCAGTCATGGAAGCATCAGCGTTAACAAGTAGTTCTCCAGGCCTTAATGCCGAGGGTTTCTTGTCTGAGATCTCGGCTTGGGACCGGAAGGTGGCCGAGGAGCTGGCCCGCAGGAATGAGATCTGGCCCTTAACCGCAGATCACTGGAAAGTGATTGAATATTTAAGGGACTACTACCTGAAATACGCCCAGGGGCCGGTAATCTTAAAAATCAGCCGGGCCACCGGGCTAAGCGCCAAGCGGATCTGTGATCTCTTCCCCTGCGGCATGGTGCGGGGGGCTTACCGGATCGCCGGGCTGCCGCGGCCCCCGGGATGTTCCTAAAGACCGGGCTTTTGACTTAATCGCGAAATTCATTGGGACTGAAAAACATCAGCCGGACCGGGGGATATCCTCGACCCGCATGAACGAAAAGGAGTTCATCTATGGAAGGATTAGGGTATTTTGTGGGGGTAGTTTTACCTCCCATCACTGTACTCGTCTTCTTGGGAGGGTTGGCCTATCGCCTTCTCGAGTGGCGGAAACTGGCCATGCCGAAAATAACCCTTTATCCAGCCCCCGAACCGGGGGCGGATACCTTTTGGAGCGTTTTAAAAGCAACCTTTTTTTCTCCGGGCCTCTTTAAAGCAGACCGGTTCCTCTGGGCCGGGGCCTGGGTGTTTCATGCGGCCCTGGTTCTAATCTTGGTCGGCCATATCCGGGTGGGAACCGACTTCCCAGCCTTATGGGCGGCCCTCGGCATCAATGCGGACACGATGTCCGCTACCGTGGGAACGACCGCCGGAATCATTATCCTCCTGGCTACGCTTCTATTAACCTATCGCCGGCTCAGCATCCCGCGGGTTCAGGAGATCACTCAAGCTGGTGATTACCTCGCCCTCATTTTGCTCCTGGCCGTAATTCTCTCCGGCAATGCCATGAGATTTCAGGGACATTTTGACCTGAATCTTACCCGGGAGTACTTCGCCGGGCTCATCCGATTCCAGGCTCTCACTCCACCGCTTAACGGATGGTTCCTGGCCCATTACCTGCTCGGCCAGGCTTTGTTTATTTACCTTCCCTTCTCCAAGCTTCTGCACCTCGGAGGAATCTTCTTTACCCAAACTGCTTTGCAAAGGAGGTAGTCTAAAATGGAAGCATCGGTAGCTCAAAAAGAGCGCGATTTAGTTCTTGCCGAAGTGGTCGGTTTGAAAAATGGTCCTGCCGCTCTTCGACTGCCCATGGAAATTTGCGCCCGTTGCGGCACTTGCGCCGAAGTCTGTCCAGTTTATAACGGCAAACGGGAGCCTCGTTACAACCCCGCCCTCCGCGCCGAACGCATTCGGTCGCTTTACAAGAGATATGCCACCTTTTCGGGAAAACTCTTCAATGGTCTGGTTGGCGCTAAGGATTATCGGCCCGGGGAAATCAAGGAATGGGCGGAAACTTTTTATGAATGTACCGGCTGCCGGCGGTGCGCGGTCTTTTGTCCGATGGGAATCGACCATTCCGTTATGACCCGCAAGGCCAGGGCCATCGTGAACAAGCTCGGCCTTACCCCTAAACGGCTCCTGACTGTAATCGACATCTCCCTGCGCACGGGGAATACGGATGGGGCATCTCCCGAGGCATTTTTAGATGTGGTTGAGTTTCTTAAAAGTGAAATGAAGGAAGAGACCGGTTTGGACATTCCCATCCCGGTGGACAAAGTGGGAGCGGAGGTCTTCTTTGTCCCGCCATCCGGTGATGTATTGGTCAACCCGGACGCGATCATGGGTATTGCCAAGGTCTTCTACGTTATGGGAACGGACTGGACCATGAGCTCCCACATGTTTGACGGGGCCAACTATGGCCTCTTTACCGGCGATGATGCCGCCATGAAAGCGGATAACCAGAACTACATCAAAGAAGCCAAACATCTGAAATCCAAGGTGATGATGATGGGCGAGTGCGGTCATGCCCACCGGATCATGAAATTCATCATGGAAAAACAAGGCTGGTGGGGCAAACTTCCCTTCGAGATCATCAACGTCATGGAATTCACCGCTGATCTCATTCGCAAAGGGAAAATTAAGCTGGACCCGTCGAAAAATCCTCAACCGGTGACCTACCATGATCCCTGTAATTTTGCCCGCAGCTGCGGTATTATCGAGGAGCCGCGCGTCATTCTAAGGGCCGCCTGTCAGGATTATCGCGAGATGACCCCTCATGGAGCCGAAAACTGGTGCTGCGGCGGGGGCGCCGGCCTGTCAGCAATGGACTCGATCCAGGAATTCCGGATGACCGTGAGCGGAAAAAAGAAGTTAGAGCAGGTCCGGGCCACGGGTGCCCAGTTTTTGGCTGCGGCCTGCTCCAACTGCAAACGCCAGCTTACCCAGTTGATGGAATACCACAAACAAGATGTGGTGGTTGGCGGGGTCCACGACCTCGTTTCCCGAGCTATTGTTCTTAACAAACCCAACTAACCATTTCTCGCCCTTCGTGCCAGAGGAGAAAACCTCTGGCACGCCCACCGCGAAAACACCCTTGAACCTAAAGCCCCGGCACCCGGCGGATCATCGATACTGCCTGGCTTTTCCGGGGGGGTTCGCTCTTAAAAAAAGCCCCTGCAAGTTAATAAATCCTTTTCCACAAACCTGGCAAGTTATATAATGAAAAACAATGGGTATCATTTCCAAAGGCCAAAAGAGGGGGCGTCTTTTTTCAATTACGGGTTTGAGAATCGGCCTGGCCTTTTTTTTGCTCCTCGCCTCTGCGGCAATCATCTATACCACGGCTCAAAACTACTCTTCGGCCCAATCCCTGGCCATTCAAGCCCTGGAAAGCACAGCCCTGGCTCTTTCCTCCTCTGCCGAAAGTGCCCTGCGGGCAAGCGGAAGCCCAATCAGCATGGAGATGCGGCAAATTCTCTCCGACCGGGTCGTAGCCTACGCCTTGATCGCCGGAAAGAACGGCCAGGTTCTTTTCCATACCAACCCGCGCTTGGTTGGATCCTATCTCTCCGATGAAGAACTCCAGCAAAAATGGCCGGCAAGAACGGCTTCGGGGCGAAGGATTACCCTGCTCACTGGCCTGCCGGCCTACCAATTCAATTATATTCTCCACCGCCCGGACGGAACTGCCGAGTTGCTCCGTTTGGTTCTCCACACTACCCCGGCCGATCGAATTATCTCTGAGGCCCGGAGAATGTGGTGGACCGTCGGAGCAGTGCTGGTTTTATTGTGGACCGTTGGCGTCTTGTTGGAACGGGTTCTTACCCACCACCTGCGTCTTAAGGAGGAGGCGGAACGCCGCAAGCAGCTTGCCCTTATCGGCCAGATGACCGCCGTTCTGGCCCATGAAATCAGGAACGCGTTAGGAAGCATGAAAGGGTATGTCCAATGGGTGGATGAAAAGCTGGAAGTGGAGGATATCAGAAAACCAGGCCTTATGGCCGTGCTTCAAGGGGTGGAGCGCATCGAATCCTTAGTCAATGAACTCCTCTTTTTTTCCCGGGAGGAGACTTTCCACCTTGAACGTTTTGAGATCGCCCCTTTGCTCCAAGAAGCGATCCAGGCCGCACCCCCTTGGAGGGGAACGGTGGAATTGGCATCGGCCCCTGACCTGCGGGCGATGGCTGACCGGGAAAAGCTCCGTCGTGTCCTTATTAACGGCATCCGGAACTCTATCCAATCCATGGGTGAGAAAGGAATCCTGAAGATTACAGCGCACCCGGATGGGCCGTGGGTGCAAATCCATATCGAAGACACTGGCGCCGGAATTCCCGCGGCAGAAATCCCTCTCCTGTTTACTCCCTTCCACACCACCAAGACGGACGGCACCGGGCTGGGTCTGGCCTATTCTAAAAAAGTGCTGGAAGGGATGGGAGGGAAGATCAAACTCGCCAACCGGGAAAGAGGGGCGGGATCCCTCCTGACCATCCATCTGCCGCACACGGGAGAAAAATGAAATGGGGAAATCGATCCTGATCGTCGAAGATGATGAATTAATGCGCTCTTTCCTCTCCACAGTTATAAGAGAGGAAGGCTACCCTGTCGAGGAGGCAAAAAACGGGAAGGAAGGACTCGTAAGGGTATTGGCCGGGGATTTTGATCTGGTGATAACGGATTTGCGCATGCCCGGCCTCTCCGGATTGGACCTCCTGCGCGAGGGGAAAAAGGAAAAGCCCGACGCCCGCTGGATCATCATCACGGCCTTCGGGTCCATCGGCAACGCCGTTGAGGCCATGAAAGCAGGGGCCTCCGACTACCTGACCAAGCCGTTTCACAATCCCGACGAGCTCCGGCACGTCATCCGCCGGGTTTTGCGGGAAGCCGAGGCCGAACGGACCATTTCCCTTCTCTCCGAAGAATTGGGCCGGCAATTTCCTCCCCTGGAGATGATCTTTCTCGGTGAGAAAATGCAAAATATTTATCGGATGGTCCAGGAAGTCGCCCCTACCTCGGCAACCGTTCTCATCAGCGGGCCGAGCGGAACCGGGAAAGAACTCGTAGCCAGGGTGATTCACCAAATAAGTCCGCGCCGGGAAAAGGCCTTCGTGGCCGTCCACTGCGCCGCTCTGGCCGAAGCCCTCCTGGAGAGTGAACTGTTCGGCCACGAACGGGGAGCCTTCACCGGGGCCGTAGCTGCGCGGAAAGGAAGATTCGAACTGGCCGACGGCGGGACGGTGTTCCTCGACGAAATCGGCGATCTTTCTTCTTCGGTTCAAGTCAAGCTTCTCAGGGTGCTGCAGGAGAGGGAGTTTGAGCGAGTCGGGGGAACGAAATCCATATCCGTGGATGTCCGAATCATCTCGGCCACGAACAAGGACCTCAAGGCCGGACTTTCAGCCGGAAAATTCAGGGAGGATCTCTTCTACCGGCTCAACGTCTTCCCGATAACTCTTCCGCGTCTTGCCGATCGGCCCGAAGTCATCTTTCCCCTTGCGGAATTTTTTGCCAAAAAATTTGCGACCGCCTTTGGCAAGAAGATAACAGGATTTACTCCGGCAGGGAAATCGGCCCTCCTGGAATATTTCTGGCCAGGGAATATCCGGGAGTTGCAAAACGTTATCGAGCGAGCTATGATCCTTGCCGAAGCGGAAATCGATATCCATCATTTAAACCTTGAGGGCGCGGAAGAATCCCCTTCGGCCGAAGGATTACTCAGGAAGAACGAACGGGAGATGATCCAGAAGGTCCTCGCTGAAGTGGGCGGAAACCGAAAACATGCGGCGCAGATTCTTGGTATATCCCTAAGGACTCTTCAATACCGTCTTAAAGAATACGAATTATAGCAAAGGAGTGCAAATCTTGCATGACCGGATGCAGGGTTTGCAGGCCGAAGATAAAAGTTGCCATCCTTTTAACTTGAGGATAAGGATAAAAATAGCATAATTTCTATGGCTTGTGATTTTCCTTTCTGTTGGCATCCCCTTTGCTAAACAAGAGGGTGTAGCTCAAACCAACAAGGAGGAAAAAATGAAAGTAAAAATTGGAACACTGATTGTGGCCGGAACATTCGCCATGACCGCAGCTTTACCCCTGACGGCCATAGCCGGCCCGGGCGGCAAAATGAGCGGGCAGACCCTGCAAACTCAAACCAGGTCCACCCCGCAGATCAAACAGCAACAGCGCCTCCGGGATGGATCTTGTGTGGATCCCCTCAAGTCAAGGACGGGGACGATGCCGAAGAAAGGAAATACCTATGGTCCGGGCGGCGGCACGGGCAACGCGGGCGTTGGACCGAAGGATGGAACTGGATACGGTGCTCCATCGAACAGATAAAATCCTCCCTTCCCGGCAGAGCAGGGCGTTTGGGTTCGCCCTGCTCTTCATCGTCTGCTTGGCCCTTCCCTTGCCATCTGTACAACCCGCCCTTGGCGAAGAAAAGGACTTTGTGCTGGCGGAAAGCGGCATCCATTATCCGGGGGGATACGATCCTAATACCGTGGACGAGGTTCGGGGAAAAGCTTACGGGTACTCTCAGCCGGAAAGCGGTCCTGGACGGTTTCAGCTCGTCTCCGGGAAAGAAACTTATACGGTCTTAACTTCTCCGAGGTGGTACTGGAATGACCTCGGGGGAAAAATCTCCGATGGTGCGGAAGTACGCGTGCGGGGCTCAAAGACCCTTGGGAAGGATGGAAACCTCTACATCATCGCCCAGGAGATGCGGGTCCTCCCTTCCGGGCAATCTTTGGTCTTTCGCAATGAAGACGGGTATCCGCTCTGGAAAGGCTCGGGGATGGGGCCAGCGGGGACACGGGGGGGAATGACTTCCTCTCCTTCCGGGAGAAGCGGAATGGGGAGCAGCGGCATGGGCCGGGGAAGGCGTTAAACTTCAGTTTTAATAAGACATAGATTTTCACAGCGCGTCAGAGCCGCAACCAAAAGAATAAATTTTGCTTGAGAATAAAAGCCATCCCAGAAATCCCCCCTCCCCCCCTTTATTAAAGGGGGGTTAGGGGGGATTTTTACGGCTCGTCTCCAAATCAAATTTGCCTAACAAAATTTCAAGATTTTGCATGTTATTATTGCAGATAACCGCAGATAATTATTTTAAGACGAAAGGACATCGGGAATATGAAGAGGAGTTTTGGCTGCGGTTGCCTTTTTTGCGGGATCATCCTCCTGGCGAGCGTTCAGGCCTTTGCCGGCTGGGAGACAGGCGCCAAGGTCGGGTTCGATACCAATGTTGGTCGCGCGGTAGACAGCGGGACGAGCGATACGTACCTCACGGCTTACCTTTCCCTTTTAAAAAATCCCAGCGGTGAAGCGCGAATCGACTGGACCCTTGTAGCCATTCTGGAGGGAACTCTGTTTGCCAGAATCAACGATCTGAACAATGCTGCCTTAGCAGTGGCCCCTGGTTTGACTTTTATCCCTCATCGGGACTTTACCGTGAATATCTCTCCCTTTATCCAGGCCAAGGCTGTTAAAGACTCGGATCAATCGGCCCTGGCCTTCGGCGGCAAATTGAGTTTCAGACAGCAAATCCGGAAGGATATTTACGCCGGCCAATACTATATTTATAAGGATAGCCGCGCCGACGTGGATACTTATTCTTATGTCGAGAATGCTTTCGGGGCGTTTCTGGGAGTAAACTGGACCCGCGCTTTTTTCAGCGAGATCAGCTACGAATTCTCCCACGGCGATTCCTACCGGACCATCAGCACCAATTCAACCCTTGCCTCCGGCATGGGTAGGAATCGCAGATATTCCCCTGCTTTTGGAACCGACGTGATCCGGGATAAAGTTGACCAGCATTCTTTCGGAATCAGCGCGGGAATCGACTGGAGCAAGACGATTTTCACTCATGCCTCCTACACCTTCGCGATCATAAAGGGCGACATCGGGTCTTCCGACTCTCACGCGGGATTTATCGGGATCGGGTACCGGTTCTGAGAAAAGATCGGGTCGTTGGCAAGCTGGGCAAGACCATGGTCATCCTAATCACCCATTTTCATGATCGACCATTTCCCCACTTTGGAAAAGGGGGATGTCCCAACTCCCTTGGGCCGGCCGGGAATACACGGATATCAAGTTAAGCCCCCCCACCCTTCCCCTCTTCCGCCTTAGGCGGAGAGAGGGCGGG
>CAZIDC010000110.1:0-8381 GCA_964537885.1 uncultured Syntrophaceae bacterium
CAAAGAGGAAAAACTGCCTTTTTTGGCGAGCCGGATGCCCTCTTGCCGGGGCAGGGGAGCCGTTACAATTCAATTAAGCGGCTTTTAAGATATTCCTTGCCCGGCTGATGTCTTTTTTGATTTGAGCGACCAATTCCTCGGGGCCGCGGAAGGTGACTTCGTCCCGGAGGCGCTCTACGAATTCCACCCGCAACGGCTCACCATAGATTTCCTGGTTGAAATGGAGGATATGCACTTCGAAGGAAAACTTTTGATCATGGAAAGTTGGGTTCCATCCCAGGTTGGCCACGCCGTCGTACCTTTTCCCTTCATAAATAGCCCAGACGGCGTAAATCCCGGGTTTGGGAAAAAGAACCCCTGTTGTTTTTAAATTGGCCGTGGGGAATCCCAATTTCTTGCTTCCCCGTCCATGACCGTGGATGACTTTCCCCGTCAGGAGGTAATGCCGGCCGAGTAACTTGGCTGCCTCCTCCATTTCTCCCTTCTGGACAAACTCCCGAATCCGGGTGCTGGAGACGACTGTCCCGCCCACGCGCACGGCTTCGACCACCTCCGCGGTGAACCCGAGCTTCTGGCCTAATTCCTTCAGCAGGGCGATATTCCCCCGGCGGTCCTTGCCGAAAGTGAAATCGTGTCCCACGAAAACCTGGCGGACCTTGATCTGGTCATAGAGGATGTTTCTGACGAATTCCTCCGGAATCTGACTGGCGAACTTCAAGGTAAAGTTGGCTAAAATGGTCGCATCGATTCCCTGTTCCTCAATCAGCCGAAGCTTTTCATCTAAGGTTGTGATCCAAAGGGGTCTTCGTTCCGGAGCCAGAACCTCCACAGGATGAGGCTCAAAAGTGTAAACGATGGACTCCCCGCCGATCTCTTTGGCTTTCTCTTTAACCAACTGGAAGATGCGCTGGTGGCCCACGTGCACCCCATCAAAATTTCCGATGGTCAGGACCGGGTTTTTAAAAGACCTCTTGAATTCTTTTTCTTTACGGATAATTTCCATGATTTTTTTATATCATTGGAACAAGGCTGAAATCAACCTGCCTGCGTTCCAGGTTGGCGGCATCCACCCGGACCCGGACGCGATCCCCCAGCCGGAAGGATTTTTTTCCACGCTTTCCCAGCAGGGTATGTTTCCTTTCCAGGAACTCATACTGGTCCGCGGGAAGCCGGGTGATATGGACCAGGCCTTCGATGAAGAAATCTTCCAGCTCCACGAAGATTCCAAAGGGAAGAACACCGGAGATATAGCCGTTGAATTCCTGGCCGATTCGGTCCCTCATGAACTGGACTTTCTTACGTTCGACAATCTCCCGTTCGGCCTCCATGGCCGTCCGCTCCCGCTGGGAAGAATGCTCGGCAATCTCCGGAAGCCTTTTCTGCCAACGCTGGCGGCGCTTTTCATTCATTCTCCCGCTCCCGGAATGAAGCACTTCTTTCAGGATGCGATGGACGATTAGGTCCGGGTAGCGGCGGATGGGGGAGGTAAAGTGCAGGTAATGGGCGGAGGCCAAAGCAAAATGCCCCAGGCCTTCTTCGGAGTAGCGGGCTTGTCTCATGGAGCGGAGGAGCAGATAATTGACCGACTTTTCTTCCGGCTTTCCCCGAACCTGCTCTAGAAGGCGCTGAAAAATTTTGGCTTGAAGCTTCCCCTTCGGAGCCAAACGGTAACCCAGATGTCCAACGAATTCTTTGAATTCTTCCATTTTCTTTACATCCGGGAGTTCGTGCACCCGATGCAGGGCGGGAGTCTCTTCCTGGGAGAGAAATCGGGCCACGGCCTCGTTGGTCGCAATCATGAATTCTTCGATCATTTGGTGGCCGATGTGCCGTTCGGCGCGGACGATCTCTTCGATCTGGCCCTGGACATCCAGGATGATTTCCGGTTCAGGCAGATCAAAATCGAGGGAACCCCGTTCCGTCCTTCGGGATCGAAGCATCTGGCATAGTTCCGCCATAGCCTTCAGGTCTTCGTAGACTCCGGCACAGGGGGAAGGGAGCTCCCGGCGGTCGTCAGCGAGCGTCTCCCGGACCATCGTGTAGGTAAGGCGGGCCTGGCTGCGGATGACGCTGGGGAAAAACCGGGCGTCGGTCATCTGCCCCTGCCGGTTAAATTCCATAGCCGCGGTCATGGCCATCCGGTCTTCTTGAGGATTCAAGCTGCAGATGCCGTTGGAGAGGCGCGGCGGCAGCATGGGCAGGGCCCTCTCCGGAAAATAGACGCTGGTCCCGCGCCGGAAAGCTTCTTGGTCCAGATCCGATCCTTCCCTTACGTAATGGCCCACGTCGGCGATGGCCACCCAAAGGGTAAAACATCCCCCCCTCCGGCGGGCAATGGCCACAGCATCATCGAAATCCCGGGCTTTTTCCCCGTCCACGGTGAAAAAATTCAGTCCCCTCAGATCTTCCCGACGGGCGATTTCCTTCTCGAAGATTTTATCGGGGACTCCTTCCGCTTCCCGGACGACTGCGGGGGGAAAATCATCCGGCAGGTCATATTTGTGGATGATAATCTCGGCGTCAAGCCGCGGGTCATCAAGGTCTCCCAGGACCTTGAGAATTCTTCCTTCAGGGCCCGCCTTTTTCGTGGGATACCGGTTGATCTCGGCCAGGACGATTTGATGATGGCGCGCTCCGCCTGCGGCCTTTTGGGGGATGTGAATGTTTTGCGTAATCCTATAATCGTCGGGGACGACGAAACCAGCCTCCCCGCTCTCTTCATACCGTCCGACCACTCGGCGGTACGCCCGCTCCAGCACCTCAAGAACCCGGGGGGCGTGCTTCCGCCCTCTTTCTTTCTTGCCGAAGTGGAGCGCCACCCGGTCGCGGTGCATCAAGTCCTGGATTTCTCGCTTGCCCAGGAAGATATCCGGAACATTCGGGTCTTCGGGGATGAGGAAACCGAATCCGTTCTGATGAGCCTGCAACCGGCCGACGATCACTTTTCCTTTGGGAGGAAGGCCGTAATTCCTCCGGCCGAGCTTGCTGATCTTGTGTTGGTCGATTAACTCCTGCAAAGTCCAGCGCAACTCGCGGCGGCGGTCGGCATCGACGCCGAGGGCCTCGGCCATTTCCCCGAGGGTGAGGCCTTGCTCTTGGCGAGTCTTTAACAATTTCAGGATTTCCGCGGGCGAAAACGGAGGGGAAGGAAGCTTTTTTCTCGCTTTTTTTGCCAAAGGGATTCCTTTTTTAAAAGTTGTATCCGGCTTTTTTGTAGTCCTCCATGGCTCGCTCTTTGAGCTGGGCTTTCTCGGGTTTCTCGCTTTCCTTATCCGCCAGTTCGGCGGCGTGGCTGTACTTTCCCTGCCGTTCGTACTCCGCTACCTTTTGTTCCGTCTCGTCGCTTCCTTTGGCCGATCCGGGAAGGATCACCCGGGGGCGGGAAATTTTGCGGCGGATTTCCTTGCCGCAGGCGGGGCAGAAAACAAGGGAAGGCTCCGAGATGCGCTGGAGGACTTCGAAAGGCGACGCGCATTTTAGGCACTTCCGCCGGGGAGAAAGGGCTTCATATTCATAGATGGGCATAAGATCAATTTTTTCCTTGAACGAGAAACTTTGTCGCCGCTCCGACTGCCATTCCAATTCATAAGCGTCGATTACGCCGGGACGACCTCCGCCAATAGATTCGGGGCTGTTTCCTCCGTTTGCCCGGCGGGAATCGTTGGCGGATGAAAAATCTTCTCCTCCATGGCCGGCAATAACCGGGTAAAAGTTTTCGGATCCAGGGCGGAGATATAGATCGCGCCAAAGATCCGGCAGAGGTTTTCGGCCGTCTCCGCGGCCACCTTGTCCGCCTTATTAAAAACCCTCAGCAGGGGAGTTCTTTTTAAATCCAGGTCTTCAAGGATTTTTTCAACCGCCTCCATCTGCTCCTCGAATTGCGGGTGGTTCAGGTCGATGATATGCAGAAACAGGTCGGCATCCTTCAACTCATCGAGCGTGGCCCGGAATGCCTCCAGCAAGTCCTTGGGAAGATTTTTCATAAACCCTACGGTATCCGTGATGATAACGTCTCTTTCCCGGGGAAAGCGAAGCCGCCGGGTGGTCGGGTCCAGGGTAGCGAAGAGTTTATCCTCGACGTAAACTTTGCTATGGGTCAGGGCGTTCAACAGAGTTGATTTGCCCACGTTGGTGTACCCGATGATGGAAATCACGGGCAAGCGGTTCTGATGGCGCCTCCCCCGGCGAATCCTGCGGCCCTGGTTCAAATGGTCCAATTCCCGGCCCAAGCGGTGGATCCGGTCGCGCACCTTCCGGCGATCGATCTCGAGCTTGGTCTCGCCCGGCCCGCGGCCCCCGATTCCACCGGTCAACCGGGAAAGCCCGCTGTCTTTGGCTGTGAGCCGGGGCAACAGATATTTCATCTGGGCGAGCTCCACTTTGAGCTTTCCCTCCCGGCTGTGCGCCCGCTGGGCGAAGATATCCAGGATCAACTGCGTCCGGTCGATAACTCTGAGTTCGGTGAGATCCGCAATCGAATGCATCTGGTTGGGGTTCAGTTCCTGGTCGAAGATCAGAAGATCCGCCCCTAATTGGAAGGCCCGGACAGTAAGATCCATCAACTTTTCCCGGCCCATGAGAAAACGGGGATGAAACCGGTGGCGCCGCTGGCTGATCTTGTCGAGGACTACCACTCCAGCCGTGTCGGCCAGGTCGGCCAGCTCGCTCAGTGAATCCTCGATCATGGCCTGCGGGGCGGAAGAGGCATGGACCAGAACGGCCCGGTCCCGACGGTCCCCCGCCTCTCGTCCTTTCTGGGTTCTGGCAAATTCATCCTCCAGGGCCTGGATCAACTCCAGGCAGTTCAGATCTAAGCTGGCAACCGGAAGCGGCTCCCAGCAACGCCAATTCTTCCCCTGATCGTTGACGGGGATCAGGTTGGCCAGGGAAATTTTTCCCGGGAGGCCACGATCCAGAACCTCGACCGAAGCCATCAAGTCCAGGCGCAGCAGGGCCAGGTCCGTTAGATCATCATGGGTCAAAGGTTCTCCCTGGAGATGGGTGTGCACACAACGCAATCCCCTAAGCCGGGGCCCGCTCCCCAGCCGGAAGGCCGAGAGGTCGGGAATCCAGATGCCGAGAGGACCGCCGACGATCACATATTGCAAATTCCCTCCGCGGTCCGCTAAGATGGCTAATTGTCGCTTGATTTCCCAGGATAATTCAGAAAGGGTCCGGGCGAGTTCAGGAGTAATCACCCGTTGGGGGGGAATTCTCCGGTGGTACAGGGATAAGATATTTTTGGTCTGGGAAGGCTTCAGTCCCAAGACATTCCCAAAAATCTTTTGGATCTTCGTCGACCTCCTTCAGGATGTTTTTTTCTTAAAAAGACCTTCCAGTTTAGCTCGGGCTTCCTCCCGCTCCCGGAATTGACGATCGCGGGTTGAGGACTCTTGGAACCTAAAATATTCACAAAAATTATTTTTCCCCCGATCGCCTACCCAGTCCGCCGAAGGCTCCCGGCACTTGTTCTGGGCGTATTCATCGTAAAGCTGGCAGTTCAGGCAGCAGTGCAAATCGCTCCGGCAATGGGGGCATATTTCCTGGCGCCCGATTTGATCCTGAACCTCAAGAGGTTTTCCACAATTAGGACAAATCCTCATCATTCATTATACACCCAGTGATTGAAAAAAGTAAGGAGTGAAAAGTAAGAAGTTTTCTGACTTCGCACTTATTCGGCCGGCCGCCAGCTTGTTCCCCGGGGGCCGTCTTCCAGGGCAATCCCCATGGAGGCAGCCTGGGCGCGGATTTCGTCCGCCCGGGCCCAGTCTTTGGCTTTGCGGGCCGCTTCCCTTTTTTGGATCAGGTCCTGGATTTCTTCCTCTTGCCTTCCCTTCGCCTGGAGAAATCGTTTCCGTTGCCCGGCAAAATATTCCGCCGGCGTTTTCTGAAAGAGACCCAAAATTTTTCCACTCTCCAGCAACCGCTCGCGTCCGTCCTTCAAAAGCCCGACGGCTGCGGGGTCTTTCCGGAAACCCTTTTCTTTCAGAACCCGGTTTAGAACCCGGGACAGCTCATGGATGTATCCCAGGGCCAGGGCGGTGTTGAAATCATCTTCCATGGCCTCCAAAAATTTCTCCTTGAAGGCCAGGACCTTATCGTAAAGCTCCCGAGCCGACCCCCTCAGCTTTTCGGCGGTTAAGGGCCTAACTTCTTCCCCCCCGGCCAGGAATTCCTCAATTTCCAGAAGGACCGAATAGAAACGATCGAGGCTCGTCCTGGCTTCAATCATGTTCTGCCATGAAAAATCTACCGGGCTTCGGTAATGGTTGGAAAGGAGAAAAAGTCGCAGGGCCTCCGGGTGATGATCTTTGAGCAAGTCGCGGATGGCCAGGATGTTGCCCAGAGACTTGGACATTTTCTCCTGGTCGATGTTCACAAATCCATTGTGGACCCAGAAACGCACGAAAGGTTTGCCGGTGGCCGCCTCCGACTGGGCAATTTCGTTTTCATGGTGAGGGAAAATCAGGTCTTTGCCCCCGCCGTGGATGTCAAAACTCTCACCCAGATAACGCAGGCTCATGGCCGAGCACTCAATGTGCCATCCCGGCCGTCCTGGGCCCCAGGGGCTGTCCCATTCCGGCTCCCCCGGTTTGCTGGCTTTCCAGAGCGCAAAATCCAGCGGGTTCCTTTTCCGTTCATCCACTTCCACCCGGGCTCCGGCCCGCATTTCTTCGAGTTCGCGGCCGGAGAGTTTCCCGTAGCCGGGATTTTTTTCCACTGAGAAATAAACATCCCCCTCCACGGGATAGGCGAAGCCTTTCTCCGCCAATTTCTGGACGAGGGCAATGATCTGGGGAATGTTTTCCGTGGCCCGCGGCTCAACCGTCGGGCGCAGCACTCCCAGAGAGTCCATGTCCTCTTCGTACTCCCGGATGTAACGCTCGGCGATCTCCCGGGACGAAACACCCTCCCGGTTGGCTCGCAGGATGATCTTGTCGTCTACATCCGTGTAGTTCCGCACGTAGGTTACATCGTATCCAGCAAGGCGAAGGAAACGGAAGATGACGTCGAAGACCACTGCCGCCCGGGCGTGGCCGATGTGACAGCGGTCATAAACCGTCACCCCGCAAACGTACATCGCCACTCTTCCCTCGCGAAGAGGAATGAAAACATCCTTTTTCTTGGTCAGGGAATTATAGATTCTCAGCGACATCGCACCCTACACTCTTCCCCCTATTCTATATTGGGCTTCTGTTCTCCAGGGACTTGCTCAGGGTAACCTCGTCGATGTACTGCAGATCTCCTCCCATGGGTACTCCTCGGGCGATGCGCGTCACCGGGATAGACAGGGGCTTGAGGATCTGCGCTAAGTATTGGGCCGTAGCCTCTCCTTCCACCGATGGATTGGTGGCCAGAATCACTTCCTTGACTCTCCCCCCCTGCAAACGCGTCAGGAGCTCGTTGATCCGCAGGTCTTTAGGGCCCACCCCTTCCAGGGGAGAAAGGACGCCGTGAAGCACGTGGTAAATTCCCCGGTATCCACCGCTTCTTTCTACGGCCATCAGGTCTTCCGGCCCGCTGACCACGCAGAGGATCTCGCTGTTGCGCTTCGCATCCTGGCAGATCCGGCAGGGGTCCTGGTCGGTCAGGTTGAAGCACTGGGAGCAGAGACGAATCTTCTCCTTGACTTCCAGGATCGCCTGCGCCAGGCCCGCGGCGTCTTCCCTGGGGGACCGGAGGATGAACATGGCCAGCCTGAAAGCCGTTTTTTCCCCCACCCCCGGGAGCTTGGTCAGTTCCTGAATTAGCCTGGAAATGGGCTGAGCGTGCTGAAGAGCCATCTCGCCCTCACATGATCCCCGGGATGTTTATCCCGCCGGTAAGCTTCTTCATCTCCTCGGAAACCATCTCCTGGGCCTTTTTCAGGGCGGCATTGGCTGCGGCCACGATCAGGTCCTGGAGCATTTCCAGATCCTCCGGGTTCACGACTTCTTTTTCCAATTTGATGGATATCAGTTCCTGCTTGCCATTGGCCACAGCGGTAACCATCCCTCCACCGGCCGAAGCCTCAGCCGTTCGCGTTGCCATCTCTTCTTGCACCTTGAGCATCTTGGCCTGGAGCTGCTGGGCTTGCCGAACCAGATTGCCGAATCCTTTGGTCATCGCGGTCTCCTCATAAAAGCTTAATTTCCACGACCCGCCCCCCAAAAATACTGATTGCTTCTTTCACGAGGGGGTGGTTTAAAGCCTCTTCCTGCCTATTCCGCCTGGAATTTATGTCTTGGCCTTTTTTTTTTCTTCCCGGCCGGGTTGGCCACTGATGGCCGAATTCGGACCCATTCCGGAAACACGGACCCTCATCGGCCTTTTGAAAAATTCCGAACACAGGTCTCCCAGGGTTGCCCGGTTATCTGCCTCCTGCATCCGTTCCAGGTAAA
>CAZIDC010000111.1:0-8373 GCA_964537885.1 uncultured Syntrophaceae bacterium
CGAGGGGCTGATGGCCGGCAAAAAGGGGCAGCTTCTTAACCTTTCCCCCAATAATAAAAGAGCCCTCCAAGGGGAGAACAAGAAGCGGCTGATTCTGCAAGTAGCCACCGAGGTTTTTGCCGCGAAAGGTTTCAACGAAGCCACCATCTCCCAGATTGCCAAGAAAGCCAATATCGCCGAAGGCAGCATTTACGATTATTTCAAGAACAAAGAAGATTTGCTTTTCTCCATCCCCGAAGAACGGATGGATAATTTCCTCTCGGGCCTCCAGGAGCATTTGGAAGGAATTAAGGGCCCTTTGAGCAAATTGCGCAAGCTCATCTGGTACCATCTCAATTTTTATGAGAAGAATAAAGACTACGTATTGATTCTTCTCCAGAACATCCAGCAGAACCCGCGCTTTAACTCCACCCGGGCCTATCAGTTGATCCGTGAATTTAGCAAACTTGTGGTTCAAATCATCGAAGAGGGGAAAAAGGAAGGGATCGTCCGCACGGATATCGATTCCAGGTTGCTGCGGGATGCCATCCTGGGAGCCATCGAGCATATCACCATCCGCGGGTCCATTTTAGGAAAGCTGCCCACATTGACAGCGGAAGCCGAGGCCCTCTATGACGTCTTTGTTTCGGGCATCCAGCCCCAGATCCCGGGTGAGAGGTCATGAAGGTTTTAGGGATGCTTGGAAAAAAGGAAAGAAGAAAGAAAACCCGGAAATACTGTACCTAAAGGAGGTTGGCCAATGGCTCTAAAAACCGGCAAAGAATATGTTCAAAGTTTGAAGGAAATGAATCCTCATCCCACAGTGTATCTTTTTGGGGAGAAAATGCAGGACCTCTATGATCATCCCATGGTTAAACCCGCCCAAAACGCGGTGGCCCTTACCTATGACCTCGCTCATGATCCCCTCTATGAAGACCTGATGACAGCCCGTTCCCACCTCACCGGCCAGAAGGTGAACCGCTTCTGCCACATCTACCAGAGCCGCGATGACCTGGTTCGGAAGGTTAAAATGTTTCGACTGCTCGGCCAGATGACCGCAACCTGCTTTCAGCGATGCACAAACTCCGACGGCGGGAACGTCATGTACCTGGCCACCTATGAAGTGGACCAGAAGTTCGGGACGAAGTACCACGAGCGGTTTAAAAAATTTTTCCAGCACCTGCAGGAAAACGACCTGATCGCGGGCATTGCCATGACGGACGTCAAAGGAGACCGCAGCCTGAAGCCCAGCGAGCAGGCTGATCCCGATCTCTACCTTCATGTGGTGGAGGAGAAGAAAGACGGGATCGTCGTGCGGGGGGCCAAAGCCCACCAGACCGGGGCGTTGAATTGCCATTACACCGTGGCCATGCCCACCCGGGCCATGGGGCCGGAGGATAAAGATTACGCTGTGGCTTTCTCTGTGCCCATGAGCAGCCCCGGCCTAATCCACATTTACGGGCGGCAGTTCTCCGATACCCGGAAAATGGAAGGGGGGTCTATCGACACGGGCAACCCCCTCTACGGGATGCAGGAAACCCTTCTGATCTTTGATAACGTTTTCGTGCCCTGGGAAAATGTTTACCTGTACAAAGAGCATGAATTCGCCGAAAGGATCAGCGGTCTTCTCGGCTCCCACCACCGCTGCAGTTACGGCGGGTGCAAGACCGGGGTAAGCGACGTTCTAATCGGAGCGACCGCCTTGTTAGCCCAGTATAACGGCGTGGCCAAGGCCGCCCATGTGCGCAGTAAAATCACCGAGATGATCACCCTGGCGGAAACACTCTACGGCTGCGGGTTGGCCTCGGCTTATGAAGGCTACGCGACGCCCGCGGGAAACTACATGAATAATTTTCTTTTGGCCAACGTGTGTAAATTGAACGTAGCCCGGATTACCAACCAGATCGGCCAACTGGCCTTGGATATTGCCGGAGGTTTGGTCACTACCCTGCCCTCGGAGAAGGATTTCCGCAGCCCAGAGGTGGGCAAATACTTAGAGAAATACCTCAAGGGGGTAAAAGACGTTCCCACGGAAAACCGGGTGCGCCTTTTCCGCTTGATCGAGCACCTGATGTTCGGTTCCGGGGCTGGAGGGTATATCGTCGAATCCATCCACGGAGCCGGGTCGCCGGAAGCGCAGAAGACCATGATTCCCCGGGAGTCTAACTTAAGCCACAAGATTTCCCTGGCCAAAAATATTGCCGGAATCAAAGAAAAGGAAGCGGGAAGTATTTAGCCGGAGAAGAAAACCATGGTAAAGCTGACCATGAGCTATTACTGTTCCCCTGGAGAAATACCCCCGGGAGTCACGTTGGGTGAGTATTTTGAAGAGACAGCCGAGCGCTGCCGGGAGAAAGAGGCCCTGATTTTTCGGGAGCGGCGGATCACCTGGGGAGAGCTAAAACTCTTGGTCGAAAGGCTGACTTTAGCCTTCATCGATCTGGGAATCCGGCGGGGAGACATGATCGTCATTCTGTTTCCCAACCGGCCGGAGTTCATCATCACCCTTCTGGCCGCAGCCCGGTTAGGAGCGGTGTCCGTTCCCGTTTCCGAAAGACTAAGAAGAAAAGAGATCGAATACATTTTGCGCCAGACCGGAGCCAAAGCCGCGGTGGCGGTAGCTGAGTTCTGGGGC
Organism: uncultured Syntrophaceae bacterium; assembly: GCA_964537885.1. Lineage (GTDB taxonomy): Bacteria > Desulfobacterota > SM23-61 > SM23-61 > SM23-61 > CAZIDC01. Next base: position 2,615 of record CAZIDC010000111.1, read on the forward strand.
TTTTCCTTCGCCGACCTCTTTCAAGAGCTCCGGCAGGACATTCCAACCTTAAAACAGGTGATTATCTCCGGGGCCAAACGTCATCCGGGGGAGCTGGTCTTCGAAGAGCTGGTGGCCAAGGATTGGGAAAAGGTCTTTCCCGGAGATTATTATCAGGAGGCTTATTTAAAGGAGTTCCCAGTAGAAGCGGATGATCTTTTAGAGATCATCTTCACCTCGGGTACTACCGGTACCCCTAAGGGCGTAATGCATACCCATAATACTCGCTGCCGCTCAGCCCTGGGCACGGCCACTTCCATCGGCCTCCAATCCGACGATATCTGGCTGATCATGGTCCCCCTCTCCCACACAACCGCCTTGGTCAATGCTTTTTACGCCTCCGTTATCAAAGGTTCCTGCCAGGTTCTCCTCGAGACCTGGAACGTGGAAGAGGCTATGCAGGAGATCACCCGTCACGGGGTAACCCTGCCCATTGGCGTTCCCACCATGCCGATCATGATGCTCCAGAAACCGGATTTCGATAAATACGACTTTTCTTCGGTAAGGGCCATGGTGCTGGCCGGCGCGCCGCTCCCCATCGAGGTGGCCAGACAGATTATTCAGAAAATGGGTTGCTATGTAACTTCGGCCTACGGCATGACCGAGACAGCCATGAGCAATATCACCCGGCTGGACGACCCCGTGGAGGTGGTTTGTGAAACTGTAGGAAGGCCTCAACCCGGGATGGAACACAAGGTTGTGGACGAAAAGCGGCGCATGGTTCCTATCGGGGTCAAAGGGGAAGCCTGCGCCCGAGGGCAGAACGTCTGCCTCGGGTACTTCCAGGACCCGGAGAGAACCGCCCAGGCCATTGACGATCGCGGTTGGATCTACAGCGGCGACTTAGCCACCATGGATGAGAAAGGAAATCTGCGCATCGTCGGCCGGATTAAAGATATGATTGTTCGCGGCGGCGAAAACATATCGCCTACGGAGATCGAAGACATTCTCTATACCTATTCCAAAGTGGCCCAGGTGAGCGTGGTGGCCATTCCCGATGAACGCCTGGGAGAGAAGACCTGCGCCTGCATCATTCCTAAACCGAACGAATCCATTACCCAAGAAGAGATTAAAGCCTTTTTCAAAGATAAGGTGGCGCACTATAAGATCCCCGACCGGGTTGAGACGATGACCGGGTTTCCCACCACCCCCAGCGGCAAGATAAAAAAAAATGCGCTGCGCGAAATGATGGCGGAAAAAGTTCAAAAGGAGATCGGGCCGAAAGGGTAAAAGAGAACCATGGAAAAGAGGAGGCTTACTCAAAGCTATTGTCAGGTCCTGGGAAGCAAATGGACCAAGGGCAAGACTTTTGGCCAAATGATTCAGGAAACCGTCGAGCGGTACCCGGATCATTTAGCGATTCTTTTCCAGGATAAGCAATACACCTACCGGGAGTTCCAGAAGGCGGTCCATTCCCTTACCCGGGCCTTGATGGCTCTGGGCCTGGCCAGGGGAGATAAGCTGGGCCTTCTTCTTCCCGACTGGCCCGAATATTCCATCGCCCTTTATGCCTGCGCCCATCTGGGGGTGATCGTATCCCCCATGAATCCCCTCTACCGGAAGATGGAAGTCTTAACCGTTCTCAATCACCTCGAAGCCAAGGCCTTGATCATTCCCGAGGAGTGGCGTGAATTTCGCTTCGTCGATCTTCTGGAAGAAATCCGGGCGGAGATCCCCTCCCTCCGGCACATCCTCGTGAAAGGGAAACCCAAAAAGGAAATGCTGAGCTTTGAGGAGTTACTCTCCCGTAATGGGGGAAAGAAGTCTGGTCCTGGGTTTCTGGAAAAGTTTGGGCAGGAGAACGCCGTAGAGGCCGACGACATCCTGGAGATCGCTTACACCTCGGGCACCACGGGTCGCCCGAAAGGGGTCGTGGAAACGCACAACACGCGAATGCTCCACTCCGTGGGGATCGCCGAAAGAATCAAGGCTTCAGAAAAAGACGTCTGGCTGAACATGACGCCCCTTTTTCACACCACGGGCAACTGCGTGGTGCAGCATACGGCTTTCTTGACCGGAGGAGCCTTGATCCTTATGGGCCGGTACAGCACGGAAACAGCTCTCCGGGAACTGGAGCGTTCCCGGGCGACGATCGCTGTCGGGGTTCCCACGATGTTCATTGACCTGATGAATCATCCCCATTTCGCCAAGACCGATGTTTCTTCCCTGCGCTTGGCCCTTTTCACCGGGGCCCCCATGCCTCCCGAAGTAGCCCTGCAAATCGTCAAAAAGTTCAAGTGCGGCATTCTTCAGGGGGATGGAACGACCGAATGCGGCAGCAACGTCTTAAGCCTTCCCGACTCCCCGATCGAGCTGATCGCCGAGAGCCCCGGCCCGCCCTTAGCCGTGGGGAACGAAGTCAAGATCGCCGACCCGGCGACTAAGCGGATCGTTCCCGTCGGCGTTCTGGGCGAAATATGCCACCGGGGTCCCACGAACTTTCTCGGGTATTACAAAGAGCCGGAACTGACTGCCGAAGCCGTGGACGATAAAGGATGGTTTCACAGCGGGGATTTGGGAACGATGGACGAGGAGGGGAACATCCGGCTCAAGGGGCGAATCAAGGACATGATTGTCCGGGGGGGAGAGAACATTTACGCTACGGACGTGGAGAGCGTTCTCTACACCTACCCCAAAGTTCGGGAGTGCCAGGTCGTAGGGTATCCCGATAATCGTCTGGGGGAAAGAACCCTGGCCTGCATCATCCCCCGGAAGGCTGGCGACCAGGTGACCCGGGAGGAGATCTATGAGTTCATGAAGGACAAAACCGCCAAGTTCAAGATCCCGGACCGGGTAATAACGATGGAAGACTTCCCCCGGACCGCCAGCGGGAAGGTGCAAAAGTTTAAGCTGCGGGATACGGCGGTTCAGAAGATGAAAGGAGAATGAGCATGGCTGAGAAACTTGGATTCATCGGTCTGGGGGCCATGGGGCAGCCCATGTCCAGACGGTTGCTGGAGGCTGGATTCCCGCTGGCAGTCTATGACCTGAGGGCCGAGGCCGTGGAAGCGCTCGTTAAAATCGGGGCCGAAGCTGCTTCCTCGGCCAAAGAGGTAGCGGAGAAATGCCGCAAAGTCATAACCATCGTGCCCAACTCCGAAGCCGTTGAAAAAGTGGTATGGGGACCCGAAGGCCTCTTGGAGGGAGCAAAGGACGGAGATCTTTTGATCGAGATGACCAGCGCCTACCCCCCGAGCACGCTAAAAGTTCACCAGGCCCTTTCGGCCAAGGGTCTATCCATGATCGACGCGCCGGTGAGCGGAGGAGTCGTGGGGGCGGTAGCCGGCACGCTTTCCATCATGGTCGGAGGCGAAGAGGCGATCTTTGAAGCCTCCCGGCCGATCCTTTCGATCGTAGGAAAAAATCTTTTTTATATGGGGGCGATCGGGTCCGGGCATGCCGTCAAGGCCATCAATAACTTTCTCTCGGCCACGAGCCTGGCCGCCACTTCGGAGGCTATCATCCTGGCGGCAAAATTGGGGCTTTCCCCCCAGCGGGTTGTGGAGGTCTTGCAGGTCAGCACGGGGCGGAGCTACTCCACGGAGTTAAAAGTTCCGAAATTCGTCCTGCCCCGAACCTTCAACTCCGGCTTCGCCATGGACCTTATGTACAAGGATATTGATACGGTAACGCGCATGGCCCGGGAGTATAAAATACCCATGTTCCTGGCCAACATGGTCCAGCAGATATACGGCTACGCCATGGCTCAGGGAGGAGGGAAAGGCGACCATACCGCCATTTTCAGTTATCTTGAAAGCCTGACCGAGAAAAAACAGGAAAAGTAAGAGATCTATGGCACCTTTTCCGCTGGTCTTCTCTCCCTTTCCTCTCGGCAGCATTCATCTCCGGAATCGCATCATCATGGCTGCCATGGGGAATAATTTTTCCCACCCCCAGGGAGCGGTCAGCGATCGGGCCATCGCTTATTATGCCGAAAGGGCCGAAGGAGGGGCGGGTCTGATCATTACCGAGGCCAGCCCGGTGAGCCTCTCGGGAAGACACCGGGGCCGGGGCCTCTGTGCTTACGATGATTCTTTCTTGCCCGGCCTGCTCCGCCTTACCAAGGCGGTTCATGGACAGGGTTCAGCCATTGCTCTTCAACTCCATCATGCCGGGAGACTTGCCGACCCGGAGATCAGCCGAAGCATGCCCTTGGCACCTTCGCCCGTCCCCCGGGCCCCCGGATCCCCCCTTCCCCAAGAAATGAGCTTAAAAGAAATCCAGGAGGTAATCACTCAATTCGGTTTGGCGGCCAGACGGGCCAAGGAAGCCGGGTTTGATGCTGTGGAAGTCCACGGGGCCCACGGCTACCTCATCCACCAATTTTTGTCTCCTCGGACCAACAAGAGAGAAGATCTTTATGGCGGGAAGGCCGAAAAACGGGCCCGTTTTGCCCTGGAGATTTTAAAACAGGTCCGCAGTGAGGTAGGAGAATCCTTCCCCATCCTCTTTCGGCTGAGCGCCAAGGAATTCGTCCAGGATGGGTATTCACTACAAGAAGCTTTGGACTGGGCTATAGAATTAGAGCACGCCGGCGCTTCGGCCCTTCACGTCTCAGGGGGGACCACGGAGTCTCTCATCGGCGCAGCTCATATCATCCCCCCCATGGTTTTTCCCGAGGCCTATCATGTCACCTTAGCCGCAGCCGTTAAAAAGAGGGTGCGGATCCCGATCGTCGCGGTGGGCCGATTAGGCACCCCCGAGTTGGCAGAGAAGATACTCCGGGAGGGCCAGGCGGATTTGGTAGCCGCCGGCAGGGCCTTCCTTTGTGATCCTCATTGGCCCGTTAAGGCCGCCCGGGGGGAAAGGGATCGAATCCGGCCCTGCGTCGCTTGCAACCACTGTGTAGGGAGGCTTTTCCAACAAGAAGAACTCACCTGCTTTCAGAATGCCACCCTGGGGAAAGAAGGCCAATACCGGCTTGAGCCGGCAGAGAAGGTGAAAAAAGTGTTTATCCTGGGGGGCGGACCGGGAGGTCTGGAAGCGGCCAGGGTGGCCAGAAAACGGGGCCATCGCGTTACCCTTTTGGAGAAAAGCTCCCGTCTGGGCGGGCAGATGCTCCTTAGTTCGATCCCTCCCCACAAGCAGAATTTTGGGCAGGCTGTCGAGTGGCTTACCCTGGAGGTCGACCGGGAGGGGGTAGAAATCAGGCTGAACACCGAGGGGAATGAAGAGATTGTGGCCAAAGAAAAGCCAGACGCGGTTATCGTAGCCACCGGGGCGCGTCCCCTTATACCCGAAATTTTTTCTGCGTCCCATCTTCTGACCGCCTGGGAAGTGCTGGCCGGAAAAGAGACAGGGAAAGAAGTCCTCATCCTGGGCGGGGGAATGGTGGGAATGGAGACCGCAGAATTTTTATCCACCAAGGGGTGCCGAGTTACGGTGGTCGAGATGCTGGAAAAAGTGGCCGCAGATATGGAGGGGACCACCCGCGCCCTTCTCCTCGGGCGGTTGCCCAGTTTGTCCCTTTCTGTTAAGCTGTCGACCAAGGCGGAGGAGATTCGGGATGGGAAAGTGCTGGTCAGAAGCGAAGGAAGGGAACAATGGCTTGACGCGGAGACCATCATTTTAGCCCTGGGCTCCCGGGCCAACAGGGAAATTCTCCAGACCCTGGAGGGGAAAGTCCCCATCCTGATGCCCATCGGCGATTGCCTTGAACCCAGGGGAGCGAAAGAAGCCATTCACGAGGGTTTCGCCGCGGCTATCCGGATTTGATCATC
>CAZIDC010000112.1:0-5909 GCA_964537885.1 uncultured Syntrophaceae bacterium
TGATCACCCCTTCTATGTTGCTACGCTTTTTCTGCCGCAAATTGCTTCAAGGCCCGAGAGTCCTCACCCTCTGATTGTTGCGTATTTAAGGGCTGCTCTGGCTTTTCAGACTTCCCGGAGAAACAGTGGAATTATTTAGATAAATTCAGCTCTGAGGAAAAGGAAGGAATGACGGCCCGTTTGAGGGCTTCGCGGCTGCCACAAAGAGGTCACTGTTACCCTTTGATGGCCCCTGCCGTTAAACCATGGATTAGATATTTCCTCACAATAAGAGAAAAGATTACCACCGGCAACATTACCATGGCTCCACCGGCCGCGATCTTCCCCCATTCCCATCCTTCGTAATTCATGAAATTTACTACGGCTACCGGGGCAGTCATGGACTGGGTACGCGTTAGAATGAGGGCGAAGAAGAAATCATTCCAGGAGAATAAGAAGCAAAAAATGGCGGTAGCAGCCAGCCCGGGGGCTGATAAGGGGAGAATGATTTTTAAGAAACTGCCCCAGACGCTCGCTCCATCGATCCAGGCGGCCTCCTCCAGAGAGCGGGGCGTGCCGTCGAAGAAGGTTCGCATCATCCAGATGACCAGGGACAAATTGAAGGTGAGGTAGATAATAATCAGGCCGGGCAGGGTATCGAGCAGATCCAGGTAACGGTAGATGAGGAAAAAAGGGATGGTAAAGGCGATGGGCGGCGCCATGCGGCTGGAGAGGATCCACAGGGAAAGCTGTTTGTCGGACTTGAAATTGGCGCGGGAGAGAGCATAGGCTGCGGGAACTCCGATGACCATGGAAAGAAGGGTGGTACTCACACTGACTATGGCACTGTTCATGAAGGAGCGCCGAAAATCGGTTTTCCAAAGCGCCAGGTAATGGTCGGCCGTGGGCTTGAAAAGCAGCTTGGGGGGGAAGCTCATAATGTCCTGATCCGGTTTTACCGACATGTGGAGGAGCCAGAAAAAAGGGAACATGACCATAACGATGAGACCGATGACCACGGCATAGACTATTAGGCGCTGCCGACGGAGGCGTTTCGGAATAGAGGTTTTATTCAATTTCCACCTTTGGCCCTACAATCCTCATGATCCACCAGCTCAGTAAAAACGTGGCAGTGACCATCACGACGGTGATGGCGCTGGAAAAACCGAGATAGGAGAAGTTAAATGCCTGGATGAAGACGTAATAGTTGGTCACCTCGGTTACCGTTCCGGGGCCTCCATTGGTGAGGATGTAGATGAGCGGGAAGGCCTTGATGCTGTCGATCAACCGGAAGAGGCCGGAGACGAGAAGCGCCGGACGGATAAAGGGAAGAACAATGAAGAGAAAGAGGCGCCAGGTGCCCGCCCCATCGATTCTGGCGGCCTCCAAAGGCTCTTCGGGCATCATCTGAAGTGCCGCCAGGAGCATGAGCATGGTAAACGGAAACCATTCCCACACATCGGCTATGATAATGGCCCAGAGGGCGAGATCAGGGTCGGTGATCAGGGATGGGGCTGGAAGTCCAAGGGACCGGAGGGCCCAGAGAACCGGGCTGATGTCCGGGGTGTAGAGCACCTTCCAGATGATGGCCACAACGATGGGGGGCAGAACCATGGGGATGAGAAATACGGTCCGGCAAGCCTCCAGAAAGCCGGTTCGTATGTTCAAGAGAAGGGCAATGGCCAACCCGGCCAGAAGCTGCAGGCTGACGGTCGCCAGAGAGAGTTTGACCTGCACCCAGAGGGAATTGTGAAATCGTTGATCCTCAAGCAGAAGGGTATAGTTGGCCAAGGGGCGGGAAAAATCGCCCACGGTGTCGGGGAGGGTCAGATTCAGGGGAGTAAAACTCGTGACCAGGAGGAAGAGCGTCGGTGCGAGGGTGACCGTAATTAAAACGGCCAGCGACGGGAAAAGATATAGACGATAGGCCCGTCGCTGGCTTTGAGACAAGGTTTGCGTTTCCATGGGGGCGGGAAACGCCCTCTCTTTGATGGGCTTTGATTTCACTTGGATCCGATCCATTGTTCCGGTTAAGGTTTTCCCACCTGCCGTCCCCTGCTTCAGATGTCCATCTTAACCCCGGCCTTCTTCAGGTCGGCGATTGCTTCGGCTTGGGCTTGTTTCATAGCGTCGGCGGTCGATTGCTGTTTCGTTACGATGCGCTCCAGGGCTTTGTTAATCTTGTCACCCACCTGGGGAAATACGGGGACGGTGCGGTACTTCATATAGCCGGTTTTCCCGCCCAGCTCCAGTACCCTCAGATAGAGGGAGGCGATATCCTGTCCTTTATGGGTTATATTCTTCCTGAATTCGGGGCTGCTGATGACCGACCTGCGGCAGACGGCGGAGTAGCCTTTCTCCAGGGCCAGACGTCTTACCATTTTTTTACTCAAGGCCCACTTTATGAATTCCCAGGCCGCTTCCTTGTTCTTTGCCCCGAGAGGAATGCCAAAGCCGTGGGAGTTGATGCAGGGAAACGCGCCCGCCGGGCCGGCAGGCATGAAGCCAAACCGAACCGTTTCGCGGACCTGGCTCTTCTCCGATTTGGCCAGGGGGACGTGCCAGGAAATGCTCTGGGTCTGAATGTTGGCCCTCCCTTGCAGCATCGCGGTGTGGGCCTGATCCATGGTATAGGAAAGAACGCCGTCGGGAGAGTACTTTCGCAGCAAGTTTGCGTAATACTCGGCACCCTGGGCCACTTCGGGCGTGTCCAGCGTGGGAGTGAGGTTCTCGGGGGGGTCTTTGAAGATTTTTCCGCCGAACCCCATGATGTACGGCACCAGGTGCCAATGGTGGAGATTATCGTTGACGAAGGCCTTGACATTTTCCTTGTTGTTTGTGGCTTCACATACCTTGGTGAGATCATCGAAGGTTTCGGGGAGCTTCAGACCCGCCTTTTCGATAAGGTCTCCCCGGCTGGCTGCCATGATCATCGCCCCTGCCTCCCAGGCAAACCCATACCGGTTGCCCTTGGCATCGACCAGGCATGACTGGGCTCCGGACACGAAATCTCCGGGTCCCCAGTCGGGCTCCGTCAGGTTGGGATCTTTAATGAAGGGCTCGAGGTTGGTGAACCAGCCGGCGCCGATCCATCGTCCCGAATAGATGAAGGTGATGTTCAAAAAATCCCAGGCTCTTCCTTTGGTGGAAAGCTCCAGATCAGCCCGCTGATTATAGATCGGGAATGAGGGAAGCTCGAGGTTGACCTTCATGCCGGTCGCTTCCTCGAACTCCGGGAGGTATTCTTTTATGTGATTGGCGTGCATATGCTGAAAAGTTGCCCCATTCAGGGTTACGCCTTTGAACTTCTTGGCTTGGCCCAAGACAACCGGGGCCTTCAAGCCCACAGCCCCGAAGGCGAGGGTCGCCGCCGCCGACTTCAAGAATCTGCGCCTGCTCATCTTCCCACCGACATTTTCCTTGCTCATGATACTCCCTCCTTTCAAAGATGATTAAAAGCCCTTTATGCAGCCGCTAAAAAGGGGTTGGGGGTTAACGGTAAAGAAAACCATCGTGTTGAGATTTGAAGATATTGCCTTCTCAGACCGGCGGAAATCCATCTTAAATTTTGAGGGCGGCTTCCTCTGCTTCCGCCAACGCTTCCATCAGTTCTCTGGGTCTGACGGCGTCGCCGACCACGTACCCTTCGGATATACTTATTTTCACGGTTTTAGCCAATTCATCATTGGGTACTGACCCCAAGGCAATGACCGTGGAGTCGAAACCTTCGAGCTTCCAGGTTTCCCCAGAAGCTTCGATCCAGAGGCAGTCCTTTTGGAAGCGGACGGCCTTGGTCGAGGTCCGAACCTCGACCCCCTTGGATTGCAAGCGGAGATTCAGAAAATGCTGGAGGTGTACGGGAAGGTCCAAGGCGATCCCTTCCCGCATTTCGATCAGAGTGATTTCTTTCCCCTTTTCCGAAAGATAATCCGCTACCTCGGCTCCAATCCCTCCTCCGCCGACGACCAGGACCCTTCGGCCAAGAGACGCCGGATTCGAAAGGGCTTCCCAGGTGGAGAAGGTTGCGGCTTCTCGGATTCCTTCGATGGGTGGAAGAAAGGGCCTGGCCCCGGTCGCCAAGATCGCTGCCTCCGGCCGTTCTTCTTCCAGGAGGGAAGGTTCGAAGAGTTTTCCCATGACCACCTTTACGGACAGGCGCCGGAGTTGTCTGGCGAGGTATTCCACAAATTCTTGCAAAACCTGCTTTTGGGGAGGAAGCGCCGCCAGAAGAAACTGACCCCCCAACTGGTTCTCTTTTTCATACAGGGTGACCTGATGACCCCGGCAGGCGGCGATTTCCGCCGCCTTCATTCCAGCGGGCCCTCCGCCGATGATCCAGACTTTCTTAGGACGGGTGGTTTTTTTCACAATAAAGACTCCCTCCCGTCCCGTTTCCGGATTCACGGCACATTGCAAAGCCCCTTTGCGGATGCTTACGATGCAGCGGTTGCAGGAGATGCAAGGGATGATATCTTCCCGCCGTCCAGCAAAGGCCTTGGCCGGAAGGTCGGGATCAGCGATGAGCGCCCTTCCCATGGAGACCAGGTCGGCCTTCTTATCTTCCAATATCCGATTGGCCAATTCCGGGGTGCGAATCCGGCCTACCGTGATCACGGGGATGTTGACGACGGATTTGACCCCCTGGGCCAAATGGGCAAAAACGCCTTCTTCGACATAATATGGGGGGTGGTTCAAATAAACGGAGGCTGCCACGCAGGCAGATATGTGGAGTGCATTCGCTCCATTTTTTTCCAGCGCTCCGGCGATTTCCTTTGAGGCTTCCAGTTTCAATCCCCCCTCGACGTACTCGTCGGCACTGAGACGACATATGATGGGAAAATCCGGGCCTACTTTATGCCGGACGGCTTGCAAAACCTCGATGGGTGCCCGCATTCGCCTTTGCGCATTGCCCCCGTATTCATCTTCTCTTTTATTGGAATAAGGGGAGAGGAACTGATTGAGGAGATACCCATGGGCCATGTGGATTTCCACCCCATCCGCCCCTGCTTCTTTCACCCTCCCGCCAGCGAGGGCGAAGGCTTCGACAATTTTGGGGATCTGCTCCGGAGACAAAGCCACGGGTCCCTCTTTCCGGACCGGGCAGGGGATGGCGGAGGGGGCGACAAGGGGGGAACCGGTGATTGCCGAGGAAGTTTGCCGGCCGGCATGATTGATCTGGATAACAATTTTTCCGCCCTCCCGGTGTATGGCTTCCGTCAATTTCCGGAAAGAAGGAATCTGCCGATCGGAGTCAATGAGGGCCATACTGGGAAACGCTTTTCCCTGTTGCAGGACTCCGGTATGTTCAAAGGTGATATAGCCGGCCCCCCCTTGGGCGCGCCTAACATAATAGGCGATATGCCGCTCGTTGACCGAACCATCCGGGCCCGCAAAATTCGTGGCCATGGGGGGCATAACGATGCGGTTGTTCAACTTTAAATTTCCGATCTGAAAAGGATTGGAAAGAGCTGCAAAGCCTATCATGATGAACCTCTCGGAAAAGATAATATAATATAAAAAAGTGGATCTCGATTTTGCCGTTAATCCGCACGGCACGAATCAACCTAAGAAATCCAAATTTAAGGCGGTAAAGTATAAAATTTCTCATAGCGAGGATTTTGGGGGTTATTCACCTGGTAGGGGGGCTTTTCCCCCCGCAGAGCGTATGCGACCTGGTCTGCTGCCGCCATACCCATCCGGTACCTCGCCTCCTCGGTAAACCCTCCGATGTGGGGGGTCACGAGGATCTTGGGATGCTCGATTAGGATCCGATCCTGAGGGGGTTTTTGTTCAAAAACATCGATTGCGGCTCCGCGAAGTTTTCCTTCATCTAAGGCTTTCATCAGAGGGCCTCGGTTTACCGGACCGCCTCTGGCGGTGTTAATCAGAAACGAAGTCGGTTTCATCATGGCCAGCTCGCGGTTGTCAAT
>CAZIDC010000112.1:6009-8362 GCA_964537885.1 uncultured Syntrophaceae bacterium
CATATCGATTCCTCTCGTTTGTAAGCATTATTTCCTTTTTATCAGGTGAATGACGGGGAGGAGCACGATCGAGAGCAAGGCGATGAGAAGAAGCGTGCCGGCTATGGGTCGAACGCATATTGCCCATACGTCTCCCCGCATCATGAAAAGGGATTGGCGGAGAGTCTTCTCCAACATAGGCCCCAGGACTAACGCCAAAATCAGAGGGGCCATATCGAATTTGAGTTTCCTTAAAACATAACCCACTCCTCCCATGCCGATGAGAATATAAAGATCGAGCAAGCTGTTATTGACGCTGTAGGTACCCACCAAGCAGAGCAGCAAAATAAGCCCCATGAGAAGATGCTGGGGCAGGCGGAGAATGCTGGCAAAAACCCCAACCAGAGGAAGGTTGAGGATGAGGAGAACCGTATTCCCGATATACATGCTGGCCACAACTCCCCAAAAAATCTCCGGCTGCTGAGTCATAAGCAGGGGGCCGGGTTGGACTCCATGGATGATTAGGGCCCCCAGGAGCATAGCCGTTGCCGGGGCAAAGGGTACCCCCAGAGCCAAAAGAGGGACCATGGCGCCGGCGGTGGCGCTGTTGTTGGCTGACTCCGGTCCAGCCACTCCTTCGATGGCCCCTTTACCAAATTCTTCGGGATGTTTGGAGATCTTCTTTTCCAGAGCATAAGAAGTAAAGGTGGACAGAATCGCCGCCGGACCGGGGATCAACCCGATTAAGAAACCCACACCCCCTCCCCGAAGCATCGGAGGGAAGGCCCTTTTCCATTCGGCAACGGTGGGAAAAAGCTCGCGGAACTTGACTTTGATCATTTGGGGAATGCCGGTGATTCGCTCGGCAATCATCAACACTTCCCCGATCCCATAAAGACCCATGGCCACGGGAACAAGTTCAACCCCCTGGCCCAGCTCCAATTGTCCAAGGGTAAAGCGCGGCAGCCCGGAGATCGGTTCCATCCCCACCGTGCCCAAAAAGAGGCCAAATCCTACCATGAGAAAAGATTTGACGGCCGAGCCCCCACCGAGTCGCGACAGTAAGATCAGACCCATCAGGGTCAAAGCAAAATATTCCGGGGGGCCGAATTCGAGGGCCAACTCGGCCAAAGGGGGGGCAAAGAACATGAGAGCCACAATTCCTAAAGTGCCGGCCACGAAAGATCCCACCGCAGAAACTGCCAAAGCTGCTCCGGCTCTCCCCTTTCTGGCCATTTGATATCCATCAATCGCCGTTACCACTGAGGCCGCTTCGCCGGGGACATTGACCAGGATGGTGGTGGTGGAGCCGCCATACATGGACCCGTAATAAATCCCCGCCAGCATGATCAGGGCCGTGGTCGGCCCCATGGCAAAAGTAGAAGGAATCAAGAGGGCCATAGCTCCGATGGGTCCAATACCTGGCAGTACGCCTACAATCGTTCCTACCAGGACCCCTAAAAAACAGGCCAGTAGATTGTGGCCGCTGAAGGCCACTCCGAAGCCATATGCCAGACCTTGGAGTGCTTCCATTTGGAATATTAAAAAGAAAAGATGCCCTGGGGAAGGGGAACCCCCAGGATGGAGAAAAAGAGATAATAAGATATTACCGCTGTAAAGATGGAGGTCAGAACGACCTTTCCCCAACTGCGCAGGCCCAATAACTTGAGGATCGCCCCCATCAGAGCGATACTACAAATTATGTATCCCAAAGGTTTAAGAAGAACAACAAAGAAGAAGAGCGCTGCCGCCACTGCCATCACCCGCTGGCGGTCCTTGCCGCGGGGGAAGGGTTCTGTTTTTTCCTGCTGGGTTTCTTTTAACCTTAGCGACCGGATAAAAAGGGGAGCGCTCAGGGCAACGAGGGCGATGCCCACCAGAAAAGGATAAAGCCCTGCCCCCGGGCGGGCGGCTGATCCCATCGGCAGTTCGAGGCTACCAGCCAGGTATACTCCCCCCAAGACAAGAAAACAAAAAGAAACGATTGGCAAGGCTTGGATGGTCAATGTTATTTTTTCTTCAGGTCGAGGCGTTCTACAAGTTTTCTGTTTTGCTCATAATCTTGAAGCAGACGCTTCTTCAGATCCTCCGGGCCTTCATAAGAAATGTCAAAACCCTTTCCTACCATGGGCTTGGTAAAAGTCGGGTCTTCCATGGCCTTCTTGATGGCCTCGTGGAGAATCGATACGGTCTGGGGATCAATACCTTTGGGGCCGAGAACCAGATAGTACACGCCCATGGTGATGTCAAACCCGCACTCTTTAAAAGTAGGCACATTCGGGAATATTGGATTGCGCTTTTCCTCAAAAACTCCTAAGACCCTGGCTTTGCCCGCCTGAACATGGGGGAGGACCTCTCCATGATGCTGGGAGAT
>CAZIDC010000113.1:0-8339 GCA_964537885.1 uncultured Syntrophaceae bacterium
AATAAATTTTCCCCAAGTTTTTTTGATTTATTAAAAAGGGGGGCTCGGCGGGTGTTAGAAAAGAATCTCCTTATCTGCCAATCTTTTTAATGATTCGTCCTAACCATCAGGGGGCCATTCTCCCCTAAAATTCCAGAAATCTTTTGGCATCATTGACGGCGATGGAGAAATTCAGGTCCTGGAATCCTGGGGGTGCTCCCAAGGTGTTGATACCGATCACCTCTCCGGCCATGTTTACCAGAGGCCCTCCGCTGTTGCCCTTATTGAGGGGAGTGTCGGTCTGGATATAAGTTAAATCCCGCCCTTTTACTTTTCTTTTAGCGCTGACGATCCCTTTGGTTACGGTTCCCGACAGATTAATCGGAGACCCTATGGCAATCACTGATTCGCCCGATTCGCATTGATCGGAATCCCCCAGTCTCAGGAACGGATAATTGCCCCCCTGGTTGATTTTCAAAAGGGCGATGTCTATTTGGGAATCGATTTTTACCACGTCCGCAAATACGGTCACCCCTTTTTCAAAATGGACGTAAACCTGATTGCTGTTTTCCACCACATGAGCGTTGGTCAACACAAAACCATTGGGGGTGATTAAAAAACCGGAACCCCCGCTTTTCATGGAAAAATGGACGACCGTAACCACGGCCGGCTTGAGTTGTTTAACAAGTTTAGATAGATCCCCTTCCCCGGCTATCCGCTCGCCCTGGACCGGGTTTTCCCCAATCAACTCCCGCATCTCCAATTTTTTCCTCTCCGGGTTGATCGGAGTGTATTTGGAATCCTTGGGGGTATCGGTAAAATGAACGACCCCATCGGGGCCTACATAACGATAGATGCCTTGCCCCAGGGTCTCCCCGGTCAAGGCGACCATTCCCCACAGGAAACACAAGATAAGGCCGATGGCTGCCATGGTCCACCCCCCTTTTTTTATAATCGTTTTATCGGCTGAAGGCTGGAAATCCTTGAGAGATCTGCATGGAAGCCTGCCCCTGCGACAGGGATTCATCAAAAGGGAAAACATCTCGCGCCAACTGGCGGCAGCGTAAAAAAAATCCTTGACCCGATGGAACCCCCTCATGACCGAGGGAGCTGGCGTCGATAGATCCCTCGCAAAATCTGGGGTTTTTATTTCAGCCGACTGAAATCGAACGCCTCATCCGTTAGGCTTTCTTTAAAGGAAGACACATCTATTTGGGATTTGATCGCCTTTCCGATTTCATCGCTGCCCCGGGTATCCCCCAGCAGAATCACCCCGATAAGAAAGCGGTCTTGCAGCACAAATTTCCGGTAGGTTTTTTTGGTGTCATCTTTGGCGACGACCGATTCCATCTTTCCCTCGGCGTCGATCTCGCCGGCCGCTACCAGGCCAATCCCTGCAACCTTGAGAGTGTTGGAAGGCAGCGTCCCTTGGTATTTTACCGCCTGCCCGGCCATATTGGCCCCGGCAACCCGGCCCTGTTCCATGGAGGCTGGCCAGATTCCATAAACCCGGCCCCGGTGTTCCACGAGGTCGCCGGCCGCATAGATCCCCTTGATAGGGGTCTCCATGGTGTCGTCTACCATAACCCCTTTATCGCCCGGCAAATTCAACGACTTGGCGAGGGTTATCTCCGGCCGGACACCTGCGGAAATCAGGGCCATCCCGGCTGGCAGCTTTTCCCCCCCTTCCAGAAAAACCCCAAGGCCGTCCTTTTCCCGGACGATCTCTCTGGTCTTGGCCCCTAAATAAAAATGAAAGCCCATCTCTTCCATCTGCTTTTGGAGGATGGCGGCCGCAGCAACATCTGTTTGCCGCGGAAGAAGCCTCGGAGAGAATTCGACCACGGAAACTTCCAGACCGCGTTTCCTCAAGCCGTTCCCCGCTTCCAGACCCAAAAGTCCCCCGCCGATCACGACCACTTTGTGGGACTGTTTGGCCCGCTCGCGAATAGCCTCAGCGTCAGCAATCGTACGCAGAGCAAATACTCCCTCCGATTTAGACCCCGGAATCGGGGGGATAAAGGAGTTCCCCCCGCAGGCCAACAGGAGTTTATCATAAGAAAACTTTTCTCCGCGTCGGGTAACGGCTTGGGCTTGCGCAGCTTCAATGGCTGTAATCTCTTCCTCCAGGTGAAGATCCATTCCGTTTTTTTCGTACCACTTTTCATTGTGGATCGTAAAATCCTCGATCTGTTTTTCTCCGGAGAGGAATTCGGGAAGAGCGGGGACATAATAAAAATGATATTTCTCCCTGGAAAACATCAAAATCTTACCGTGGGAATCGATCCTGCGGATGGTTTCCGCAGCTGCGTTCCCGGCCACGCCATTGCCAATGATCAAATAGGTCGTCATCTCCTTCTCCTGGGGATTGGAGGTAATTTTTTCAAAAAGGGCCCCCTTAGAAAAATTATAAAGCCTTTTCCTGATTAATACAACCAATGCGCCGGGGCAACCATTTAACGATTTTTTGCTTTAATCCGGTTTCGTGGTAAAATTATTGGGATCTGTCGCGACTCCATAACCGGGAATTCCGCAAACGCATCGGGGAAGGAAGCCATGAAGTTCGATTCTAAGCCTCTTTGGACACGGTTGATGTTTTTGCTTTCGTTATTTGTGGTCCTATCTCTGTTAGCCCTGGAGAAATCTATGGGAGAAATCAAGGATGATGCCATAGCCAAACGGTTTACCAGAGAGGTTATAAAATACGAAGTCGGATTCTGGGTATTCTTCCCGGTCGGAAGTGGAGGAGCGGATTTTAGAAGCCTCGGGGATGGAAGGTACATGGTTTTTCACGAAGGAAAGGCTCAGGGCCCTGTCGGGTGGATCACCCGCCACCGGCGGGAAGTCTACCGTTCCACGATGGGTACGATCAATAGCGGAAGGCGGCTTATCCCCCTCCGTTTTGAGGAAACCTCCATCGTCGGAGAGTGGTTCCGGAAAAAAACCACGGTTTACGACTATGCCGCCCGTAAAGTGCTCATTGAAGTTGAAAAAGATGGCAAGGCAAGCCGGGAAGAAATGGAAATCCCTTCCGGAACCCTATATGATGACCCGGTGACCGCTTTTTATAATTTCCGTTTCGGGGTTTACGGCAAGGTGGAACCGGGGAAAAATTTCATCATGCCCACCCTGCCCCGGAAAGGGCACGAAATCATTCATATGAAAGTAGCTTCCAAGGAAGAAACCGAAAGCCAACGGGGCTCCGAGCCGCAAAAGGAAGGGAAAGATCTCTTGGTTCGCATTGTTTTAAACCGGGAAATGTGGGGCCGGAAAAAAGGCGAGGGGGAAATCTGGTTTAACAAAGAACTGGTCCCGATATCCGGCGTCGTCAAAGGCATTCGTTTCTTCGGCGACATCAAAGCCAAACTTGCTCACCATGGATTCTCAAGCACCCTGGGGAAGACCGATCGACTCGCCGAAAATTGAGTTCAACGATTCAGGCCGGATCGAAAGCCAGCGGAAGAGGCGTTTTTCCAACAGGAAACTTCGGCTTTCCAGGTCAGCCAGAAAGGAAAGACCCGCAGGCTCCTTGCCATAACGCTCCCTGAGGTCCTGGAAACGTTCAGCAAGGGAAACGATCGTCGTGTGCCTTACGCGCTTATCCGCGTAATGGACAACCGCCGCTTCCGTGATGAGTTCCGGCGGAGTTTGTCCGTCTAAAACCACATGCTGGCGAACGATTTCGGCGATCCCGCCATAACCCAGGCGGGACAGCAACAACGCCCCGGCCCGGGAGTGGTTTTCACCCTTATTCAGGCTCTCCATCTTGGCAATATCATGGAGTAGGGCGCCTGCTTCTACGCTGGATCGATCCAGACTCTCCCCGTGCCGATTCAGCTCCTGGCAGAGGTAAAGAGCCACCCCATGGACCACCCGGCTGTGCTGGACAATATGGACCGGAACGCTGTACTGCTGTAAAAGTTTAAAACATTCAACCGTTGTCGGGATCATGCCGCCCCCTTAAAAAATAATAGCATTCTTCAATTTCCTGATCAACTATTTACCAGTTAGGGGGTCCACCCCCTTTTTTTGATTCCAAACTTGTCGTAGCCCGCGCCGGAAAGGTCTGGATTCTTCGTATCATCGGCCCGAACTAAAGGTTGACAAGTCTGCGTTACAAGTTGACTTATCAGCTTATTTTTGTTAGAGTAAACTATAAAGAATTTTGCTTCATTGATTATTAGCCACAGCACGCCGAAAAGCCTCCATACCTCGAGTTTCTATCTTCCAGCGACGGCTTTTAAGCTGCCGCTGGGTACTGTTATTCTCCGGAACCTCTGAGCGCTCTGTGGCCCAAAGATTTTAAAACGAATTTCTGAGGTGCGCATGAAGGTGCAATTTGAAAATATTAGTCCTTATGAAAAGAAAATTTTTTTCGAGATTCCCGGCGATACGGTCTCCCAGGAAATGGAGTCGGCTTACCGGACTTTGAATCGCAACGTAAAGCTCAAAGGATTTCGCCCCGGAAAGGTCCCGCGTTCCATCCTGGAGCGCTATTATAAAAGCCAGGTCGAAGGGGAAGTTCTCTCCAAACTGATCGCAGACTCTTTCAAGAAAGCAGTGGAAGAACATCACCTCCTGCCGGTAGCCGAGCCCACGGTGGTTGACCGGACCTTCGAGGCCGGAAAAGATTTTCAATATACTCTGACCGTCGAGGTCAAACCGGAAGTCGTGGTCGATGGCTATCTGGAACTGGAAGTGGTCAAAGGGGAAATCAGCGTCTCCGAAGAAGAGGTGGAATCCCGGCTCAAGGCTGTCCAGGATGATCATGCCCAGTTGAAACCCTTAGAACCCCAACGCCCGGTCCAGGAGAAAGACTTCATTATTCTGGACTTTGAAGGAAGCCTGGCCGGCAAGACGCTCGAGGGGTGGAACGTCAAGGACCACTTAGTGGAGGTGGGCTCTAAAAAAATGGTGGGAGATTTAGACCTGCAGGCGCTCGGCCTCTCCCCGAATGAGGAAAAAGACGTGGTCCTCAACCTCCCCGAAACCTATCCCCAAAAGGAATTGGCGGGGAAGGAGATCAACATCCACCTGAAAGTAAAAGAAATCAAGCAAAAGATTCTTCCCCAGCTGGATGACGAATTCGCCAAAGACGTCGGGGAGTTCAAAACTCTCGCCGATCTCCAAGGATACTTGCGCCAGAATCTTGAAAAGGAAAAGAAGAACCAGGCCGATCAAGCCGCCAGGGAGAAAATTCTTGCCGCCTTGATTGAAAAACATCCTTTCCCCATTCCCCCAATTATGGTGGAGCGACAGGCCAAAAATCTCATCGCCCGGACCGAACTGCGCTTGGTTCAGCAGGGGATCAAGCTTGAAGAATCCACCATCGACCGCCAGAAACTTCTCGACACTTTTAAACCCGCGGCCGAGAAGGAAGTGCGCGGCAGCCTGATCCTGGAAAAAATCGCCGAGATGGAAAAACTCTCCATCAGCGAAGAGGAGCAGGAAGCAAGGCTGACCCAGATTGCCGCCCAGTTGAACCAGCGACCGGAGGCGGTGAAGAGTTATTACCAGAAAAAGAACCTCCTGGATGACCTTCGGGCCCAGATGCTGGAGGAAAAAACCCTTGATTTTCTGCTTAGCAAAGCTAAAATGATCGAAAGGCCGAGCCCTTCCGGGACAATGCAGGAAGAAGCGGGCCTGGAGGGAAAAGAATGACTCTCATCCCCATGGTTGTGGAACAGACTTCCCGGGGCGAACGCGCCTATGACATTTACTCCCGCCTCCTTAAGGACCGCATTATTTTCATCGGTTCCCCTATCGATGATTACATTGCCAATCTGATCATTGCCCAGCTTCTTTTCCTGGAGGCGGAAGACCCGGATAAAGATATCCACCTCTATCTCAATTCTCCGGGAGGGCTGGTGACCGCGGGTCTGGCCATTTATGACACGATGCAATACATCAAGCCCAAAATCTCCACTCTTTGCATGGGGCAGGCCGCCAGCATGGCCGCCGTTCTCCTGGCGGCCGGCGAACCCGGGAAACGCTTTGCCCTCCCTCACTCCCGCATCCTTATCCACCAACTCATGGGAGGAGTTCAGGGACAGGCCACGGACATCGCCATCCACTCCAAAGAAATTCTGCGCATGAAGGAAGAAATCAACCAGCTTCTGGCGCACCATACCCGCCAGCCGATCGAGAAGATCGAGAAAGATTCCGAGCGGGATTTTTTTATGAACGGCGAACAGGCCAAGGAGTATGGCTTGATCGACGAAGTTATTTTCAAAAAAGGCCCGGCCAAAACGGATAACTTGACTGTTTAGGAAGCTTCGTTGGGGACATGGATTCACCTTGTTAGAGGTTTACGAACTAACAGGGTGGGAGGATTTAATGCGGGCCCAAGGTGCATGGCGCAAGGCCCAAGGCGAAACGCCAAAGATAGGAATTTCTCCCGCAGGATGCTTGGTGATTTTCGGCATTAGCTTTTCCTGTGGTGATCTGCGCCAATCTGCGTCCTATTAAATTGGTAAAGGTTTTTCCATGGTGGATCGAAAAGGGACGGAGCGGACGGCAGCTCTCTTCTGCTCCTTCTGCGGCAAGAGCCAGGAGGAAGTAAAGAAGCTGATTGCCGGGCCGGCGGTCTACATTTGCGATGAATGCGTGGCTTTATGCAACGATATCATCTCCGAGGAAGTGGAAAAGGAAGAAGCCGCTCTGCGGAAACTGGCTGTACCCAGGCCGGCGGAAATCAAATCGGTCCTCGACCAGTACGTGATCGGGCAGGAGCGCGCCAAGAAGATCCTCTCTGTAGCCGTTCATAATCATTACAAGCGGATCGATTCCCGTTTGGAAATCGACGGGGTCGAACTGCAGAAATCCAACATTTTGCTCATCGGCCCCACTGGCTCGGGCAAAACCCTTCTGGCCCAGACCTTGGCCCGGATTCTCAACGTACCCTTTACCATCGCTGACGCCACGAGCCTCACCGAGGCCGGTTATGTGGGGGAGGACGTGGAGAATATCATTCTCAGCCTCCTCCAGGCCGCGGATTTCGACGTGGAGAAAACCCAGCGGGGAATCGTTTACATCGACGAGATCGACAAAATCTCCCGCCGGTCGGAGAATCCTTCGATCACGCGGGATGTCTCCGGCGAAGGGGTGCAACAGGCCCTTCTAAAAATCATCGAAGGAACCATCGCCAACATCCCGCCCAAAGGCGGGCGGAAACACCCCCAGCAGGATTTTATCAAGGTCAATACCCAGAATATCCTCTTCCTCTGCGGCGGGGCCTTCGTCGGCCTGGAGCGGATCGTCAGCCAGCGCACCACCTCCAAGGCCATGGGCTTTGGCGCGGACATCAAGGGCCATTCCGCAAAGCGCCTGGGGGAACTGCTCGAAGAAGTGCAGCCCGAGGACCTGTTGAAGTTCGGCTTCATCCCGGAATTCATCGGCCGCCTCCCGGTGATTGCCACTTTGGATGAATTGAATGAAGCCGCCTTGGTCTCTATCCTGCGGGAACCCAAGAACGCCCTGATCAAACAGTATCAGAAACTTTTCGAGTTTGAGAAAGTCAAGCTCCGGTTTACCGAAGGGGCCCTCTTAGCCATTGCCAAGGAAGCCCTGAAACGGAAGGCCGGAGCCCGGGGGCTCCGTTCGATCATTGAATCCGCCATGCTCGACATTATGTATGAGCTGCCCTCGCAAAGCAACATCAAGGAATGCATCGTCAGCGAGGAAACGATCACCCACAAAGAAAAACCCATCGTCCTTTACGAGAAGAAAGCCGAGACCGCCTGATAGATGTCTTTCCTCCTGCCCATCCGAAGAAGATGAATATGCTGCAATCCTTCGTGGCCGTCAAGGATAGGACAAATATACAAAGCGGCATTAATTCCAGCAAAAGTCGCCATTCCCGCGAAAGCGGTCCGCCTCAGGCGGACAGGAAAAAACTGGATTCCCGGTCAATCCCGGAATGACCAACACGATAAGATTTTTACCGCCATGGATAACGACACAAAATTCATGAAGAACCTTTTTAGAATTTTTCTTGACAAAAAAAACTACCATGGTAGAAGATAGAAGATTTTGTAAATTATCATCAAGGCGGTTAACGCCCCCAAGTTCCGGGCGGACGCTGGACCGAAACCAGCAGTAAATTGATATTTTGAACCTCAGCACGAGGGCTTTTTCATAAAGAACCCCCCTTTTCCCGCAGGGATTGTGGTATATTGGGACAACCCGAGAAAAGGTTCGGGTTTATGGGCGGATAGCTCAGCTGGAAGAGCGCCCGCCTTACACGCGGGAGGTCACAGGTTCAATCCCTGTTCCGCCTACCGGGGTCGTAGTTAAGCTGGTCTATAACGCCGGCCTGTCACGCCGGAGGCCGCGGGTTCGAATCCCGTCGACCCCGCCAG
>CAZIDC010000114.1:0-8319 GCA_964537885.1 uncultured Syntrophaceae bacterium
ATAATCATCCTGAAACCCTACCCGGGATTATCGCTATTCCGCGGCCTTCTTTAGCTGCTTGCCTTCCGGATGGCCTAAGAGCTTGTAAGTCTTTCGGCGGAATGATCCAGAATAATTCAGGAAAGTTGACTTTCCCCCGGCTTTTGATTATGATGATTTAGATTAATATTCTTGACTTCATTCGGAAAAAATGGTTAGCATAAATTTTTTCATTGAGCAATAGAACGATTTTCTTGCGGCATTTTTCCATTCTTTTGGGACCCATCCTCAGTTTGGGGATTTTTTTTGCCCTATGCGGCGAAGGCGGGGCGAAGGAAATCATCCGCGTACTCATTCTCCGGGATGTTCCCTTTTGCCAAGTGACGGGCCAGGAACTGGTCCTGCGGGACCTGCCAACAGGTCAAACGTTCTTTAATAATAAAAGAATATCTTCCCTGACTATCGAGCGCGAAGGGGGTTCGCGCCTAAGGGTGCGGGGACAAGCGATCACCGGACGGGCCTTTTTATTGACATCCAACCGCGGGCCAATGGGGATCAATGGCGGTTACTACCGGGACAAACTCCAGATCCTCCCCGGCCAAAACGGGGATGTTTGGGTAGTTAATGAATTGGCGCTGGAGGATTACCTTGTCGGCCTGATCAATTATGAGATATCTTCCCAATGGCCGACCGAAGCGTTAAAAGCCCAGGCGATCGCTGCCAGGACATATGCGGTCTTTCAGAAAGGAAACCGTCAGGATTGGTTGTATGACTTGGATTCCGGGGTGGTTGACCAGGTTTATAAAGGGGTCGGGCAAGAGGATGCTCTTTCCCGCCAGGCCGTAAAAAAGACCGAAGGAGAATTGCTCCTCTACCAAGGGAATCCAATTTTCTCCGTCTACCATTCCTGTTGCGGAGGAAAAACAGAATCGCCCGAATCTCTCTGGGCTGGTAGTTTCCCGTATTTGAGAAGCGCCGCTTGCCCTTATTGCCTCGACTCCCCCCACTTCCTGTGGAATTATCGGATGGATTCCGAAGACTTGATCAAGTTCATGGGTGGCCTGGGATTGGCACCTTCCAGGGTACTGGGGATGGAACTCGGGGAGCGAAGCAAGAGCAGTCGGGTATTGCTGCTGGTCATCCAGGGTGAAAGGACGCGGCTGGAGATTTCGGGGAAAGAATTCCGGCGCCTTATTGGATACGACCTCCTGCGGTCTACCAACTTCGTGGTCAAAGAAAGCCACGGCAGCTTTCTTTTTTCCGGGCTGGGGTGGGGGCATGGCGTGGGCCTATGCCAGTGGGGAGCCAAAGGGATGGCCGAAACGGGAGCTGACTACCGTTCCATCCTGAAGTATTATTATCAAGACGTGACCATCGGGAAAATGGCTAAATGAATCTCCGCGATTTCGATTATCATCTCCCCCGCAGGCTGATCGCCCAAGAGCCGGTTCTTATCCGCGACAATTCACGGCTCATGGCGGTAAACCGCCGGACCGGGTCTTTTGAGCACCGGCTTTTTGCGGATCTTCCCGAATACCTTCAGCCCGATGATGCCTTAGTCATTAATGAAACCAAAGTCCTCCCCGCCCGCCTGATCGGGAAGAAGGAAAGCGGAGGAAAAGTCGAGATTCTTTTAGTGCGCAAAATGAAGCCGGGGGAAACACCCATCACCGCGGAAGAAGGCCTCAGGGGGGAAAGATACGAAGGGAGCAGCGCGTGGGAATGTTTGGTTAAAAACTCGGGCAAACTCCGCCCCCCAACCTCCATTTTTTTCAGCGAGGAGGTCGAGGGAGAATTAGTGGGAAAAACTCCCGCCGGCCTCTGGAAGCTTTTCCTGAAAGGCAAGGAGGAAATAGATCGAAAAATTCAGCAGATTGGTTTCCCTCCCCTTCCCCCTTACATCCGGCGCAATGGTAATGAGGGCGCAAAGGCCATGGACCTCGAACGCTACCAGACCGTTTATGCCCGCAAGGAAGGGTCCATTGCGGCGCCAACGGCTGGCCTGCATTTTACCGAAAAGCTCCTAAAAGACATTAAGAAGAAGAGGGTAGCGGTCCTTCCTCTGACCCTTCATGTCGGGGTTGGGACCTTCTTGCCGGTGAAGGAGGAGGAGATAGAGAAACATCGTCTGGCTCCAGAATTTTTCGAAGTTCCTCGGGAGACCGCTTCGGCAGTCAATGAAGCCCGGGCTTCCGGTAAAAAGGTCATGGCCGTTGGCACTACCGTATCGCGAGCCTTGGAATCCTGCGCCGACGAGAACGGAAAAATTGAATCCAAGAGCGGGGAAACGGACTTGTTCATTGTCCCGGGCCATCGGTTTCGGGTGGCGGATGTCCTGGTCACGAATTTCCATTTGCCCCGTTCCACGCTGTTGATGCTGGTCTCCGCCTTTGCCGGGAGGGAGTTAATCCTCGCCGCCTATGAAGAGGCCATCCGGGAAAATTACAGGTTTTACAGCTACGGCGATGCCATGCTTATTCTTTAAGACCGTAATTAGTGAGTTGGGAGGAGTGAGTTGTAAAAGCGGGTTGTTTTTTCCACTCACAACTCACCACTCCCAACTTACGTTTTTAGTCTCACTCGGACACTATTTTTATGCATTTTGAATTATTGAAAAAAGATGCCAACTCCCGGGCCCGTCTGGGGCGATGCCACACTCCTCATGGCGCCTTTTCGACCCCGGCCTTTATTCCCGTGGGGACCCAGGCAACGGTTAAAGCCATGACCCCCGAAGAGTTGCGCGAGATGGGGGCGGAAATAATCCTTTCCAACACCTATCACCTTTATTTGAGGCCCGGCCATGAACGGATCCGGCGGTTAGGCGGTCTGCACCATTTTATGAACTGGAACCATCCCCTGCTTACCGACAGCGGAGGATTCCAGGTATTTTCGCTCAACTCCCTCGTGAACGTCTCGGTCGAAGGGGTGCAGTTTCAGTCTCATCTCGACGGTTCGGGCCATTTCATCTCCCCGGAGAAGGCCGTCGAAATCCAGGAGGCCCTGGGAGCGGACATCATCATGTGCCTTGATGAATGCACGCCCTTCCCGGCCTCTCATGCGGCGGCGAAGCAATCCCTGGACTTGACCCTTAACTGGTCCCGGAGATGCAAGGAAGCTCACCACCGCGGAGATCAGGCTCTTTTCGGCATCGTGCAGGGAGGGATGTACTCCGATCTCCGGCGGGAAGGCGCTGAGACCCTGGCCGAAATCGACTTCGATGGGTATGCCCTTGGGGGGCTGAGCGTGGGCGAAAGCAAAGAAAAAATGCTCCAAGTTGTGGCCGAAACCGTTCCCCATCTTCCTTTAAACCAGCCTCGTTATTTGATGGGCGTGGGTTCCCCGGCGGATCTGGTGGAAGCGGTCCGGCAGGGAGTTGACATGTTCGACTGCGTGCTCCCCACGAGGAACGCCCGCAATGGAGCGCTCTTTACTCGGCAGGGAAAGATAGTCATCAAGAATGCCCAATATGCCGAAGACCCTCTCCCCGTCGAGTCGGGTTGTTGCTGTTATGCTTGCCAGCATTACAGCCGGGCTTATCTCCGCCACCTTTACCTGGCGGGTGAAATCCTGGCCATGCGCCTCAACACGATCCACAACCTGCATTTCTACCTGCAATTCATGAAGGATATGCAGCAGGCGATCGCTGGAGATAGCCTGGATGAATTTGGGCGAGATTTTTACTCCCGCTGGGAAACCGAAGATGAACCGGTGGTCGATAAGCCCCTTGCTTCCCTGCCGCTCCGTAAAAAAATCTCTTTGGAGAGGGCGATGAGTCCCTCCAGAACTTTATATACCCGTGTGAAAAAACAACAAGGAGGGAATTTCGATGTTCAATGATTTAGCATACGCTATGGGCGGCATGCCCGGAGGAGGCACAGGCGGAGGTTTGGGCAGTTTTCTCCCTTTGATCCTGATGTTCGTTGTCTTTTACTTTCTTCTGATCTGGCCCCAGCAGAAGAAGGCCAAAGCTCACCGCCAGGTCCTGGCCAACCTTCAGAAAGGCGAAAGCGTTGTGACCTCTTCGGGGATTTACGGGACGATCACCGGCCTTACCGATACGGTGGTCACGTTGGAGATCGCCGAGAAGGTCCGTATCAAAGTGTCCCGCAGCTCCGTTGCCGGGGTGGTCAAAAACCCGGTTTGACGAAAATATGGGAAAATGCCCTAACTGGTGTCCATCGGGAAACCCAAGTTTTCCCCTCCCCCTTGATGGGGGAGGGACAGGGTGGGGGTGATAATGGCTCAGAATTTCAATACTTTTCATTTCAATTCCCCTCACCCCGCCCCTCTTCCGCCTCAGGCGGAGAGAGGGAGTTTCCGGATGGAAACTAACTGGCCTTTTTGGGCCAGGCCGGCCCTGGCGTTTGGATAATTTCGGGCCGAGGGAATTTTTTACCCAGGGCCGCGGATGAAGCGGCAGAACCAGACGGATATCCCCTTAAAGGGCAAGGGGAAATAACCGGGTTCATCCGGATAGATCTAAAGCTCCAAAGGAGATGAAAATATGTGGCGAAGCATTCAATGGCGAGCTGGGCTCATCGTATTCTTCTTGGCCCTCTCGATCCTTTTCCTCGTTCCTACCCTAATCGATCCCCTGCCGAAGTGGTGGACAAAAGTCCTTCCCGCAGAAAAGATTCACTTAGGGTTAGACCTCCGGGGAGGGATGCACCTGCTGCTCGAGGTGGAAGTTCAGAAGGCAGTGGAAAGCGCCCTGGACAAATATGCCAGCGACATCAAGGATACTTTGACTAAAAAAGACATCGCTTTTAACCAGGTGGACCGAACCGCCGAGGGGAAGATTGCCGTTCTCCTGCCGGACAGCAAGGCCAACGACCGCTTCAGCCAGATTCGCTCCGACCAATATGCCAATTTAAAGGTAGCCTCCTTCCGGGAGCGGGAAGGAAAATTCCAGTATGGACTCGAAATGAATCCTAAAGAGGTCAAATCCATCGAAGAATCCGCCATCCGCCAGGGCCTGGAAACGATCCGCAACCGCATCGATCAGTTCGGGGTGTCGGAACCCGTTATTGCTCCCCAGGGAGAGAACCAGATTCTCATTCAGCTCCCCGGCATTAAGGACCCCCAACGGGCCATCGAGTTGATCGGCCGCACAGCCATGTTAGAATTTAAGTTGGTGGACGATGAGAACAGCCTGGAAGAAGCATTGAAAGGAAGCATTCCTCCCGGAGATGAAATCCTTTATCAGAAGGTTGCGGACAAAGATACGGGCGTGGTCACCCGCCGTCCCTTCCTTTTGAAGAAACGCGCCCTGATGACCGGCGACGTTCTCACCGACGCCCGGACGCGCATCAAATCAGATTTCAACGAGCCGTATGTTTCCATTGATTTTGACGCTCGGGGGGGGCGGCTCTTCGACCAAATCACCGCCGAGAATGTGAAGAAACGCCTGGCCATCGTCCTCGACAACAACGTTTACTCCGCCCCCGTGATCCAGGAGCGCATTAGCGGGGGGAAGGCCCAGATCAGCGGGTCTTTTACCCCGGATGAAGCCTCGGACTTGGCCATTGTCCTCAGGGCGGGAGCCCTTCCGGCCCCCGTAAAGATCATCCAAAACGTCACGGTAGGTCCATCGCTCGGACAGGATTCCATCGATAAGGGAATCCGGGCGGCAATGATCGGGGCCATCCTGGTTGTAGTTTTCATGGCTGTCTATTACGGTCTCTCCGGCGTGATCGCCGATTGGGCCTTGATCCTGAACATCATTTACCTGATGGGCGCGCTAGCCTCCATGCGGGCCACCCTCACCCTGCCGGGTATCGCCGGCATCATCCTGGCCATTGGGATGGCCGTGGACAGCAACGTTCTGATGTTCGAGCGCATTCGCGAGGAACTGCGGCTGGGGAAGACGGTCCGGGCTGCCGTGGATGCCGGTTATGACAAGGCTCTTTTTACCATTATCGATTCCCACGTCACAACCCTGATTACCGCCGTGGTTCTCTTCCAGTTCGGCACCGGCCCGATCAAGGGATTCGCCGTCACCCTCAGCCTGGGCGTCATTATTAATCTCTTTTCGGCCCTCATCGGTACGAAGGTCATCTTTGACTGGATTAACTTCAGGAAACAGCTCAAGACCCTGAGCATTTGATGAAAGGAAGGAACGCTGTCGATGTCCATCGAACTTTTGGGAAAAACGAATATTGATTTCATCCGGCTGCGGAAGTATTCATTCGTCCTTTCCGCCATCCTGGTTACCCTGGGAATCATCGCTCTCATTCAACTGAGCCGTGGCCAGGCCAACTTGGGCATTGATTTTGCCGGCGGGACTTCGGTTCAATTCAAATTTGAAAAACCGTTCAAACTGGAAAACGCCCGCCACGCCCTGGAGGTCAACGGGTTCAAGGACAGCGAATTGCAGCAATTCACCGACGGGAACAAACTTCTCATCCAGGTCAAAAAATCCACAAATATCCCCATGGGGAAGGTAGCGGATAAAATCGTGGCCATCTTCTCCAAAGAATTTGCGGACAACAAATTTGTCGTGGACAGCACCACGGAGATCGGCCCCAAGGTTGGTAAAAGCCTGCAGCACGACGCCTTGATTGCCGTGATCATCTCGGCCATCGGCATGATCCTCTACCTCGCCTGGCGCTTCGAGTTTTCCTTCGGCGTGGCCGCAGCCGCAGCCACCTTCCATGATGTTCTCTCCGTCCTCGGAATCTTCTTCTTATTGGAAAAGGAAGTAAACCTCCTCCTGGTTACCTCGCTTCTCACCCTCGCCGGGTATTCTCTGACGGACACGGTGGTGGTTTACGACCGGATCCGTGAAAACCTCCGCTTGCGCTCCAAAGACTTCCTTGGGGATGTGATAAACAGCAGCATCAACGAAGTTCTCAGCCGGACCATCGTCACCTCTTCCACGGTCTTTCTGGTTTGCGTAGCATTATTTTTCTTCGGCGGCGAGGTAATCCACGATTTTTCCTTCGCCCTGCTCGTGGGCGTGGTGATCGGAACCTATTCTTCGATTTTCGTGGCCAGTCCCATCGTCTACGAATGGCGCAAAGGCAAAAAAGTACGCATCCGCACGAAGAGATAAGAAGGGTGTAGGGATAAAGGCCTTGAGCCTTAGACCCTATCTTTTGCTTTGAACTTCTTCAACTTCGCGGCAGCCTCTTGCAGGGTCTCCATTTTTTTCGGGAAGGCGAAGCGGACTTTGGTCATCCCCCTTTCCGGACGGCTGTAGAAGGCACTCCCCGGCACCGTGGCCACTCCGATCTTTTCCACCAAATAAAAGGCGCAGGCCACATCATTTTGGAAGCCAAAGTGGCCCACGTCGGTCATGATGTAATAGGCCCCGCGAGGACGGTAAACCCGGAACCCAGCCTCCTCCAGCACCGGCAGCAGAAAATCCCTCCGCTCCCGATATTCTTCCGCCAGGGTCTGATAATAATTGGCCGGCATTTGTAAAGCCGCGGCCGCTGCCTCTTGCAGGGGATGAGCGGCCCCTACCGTCAGGAAGTCGTGGACCTTGCGGATCGAGGCGGTCAAGTGGGCCGGGGCAATGGCCCAGCCCACGCGCCACCCCGTAAGGCTGTAGGTCTTGGAGATGGAATTAATGCTGATGGTTTGCTCACGCATCCCCGGCAGGGAAGCCAGGCTCACATGTTTCGCCCCGTCGTAAAGAATATGTTCATAAATTTCGTCGGTCACGGCTACGACGCCCCACTTTAAACAGAGGTCAGCGATAAACTGAAGTTCCTCTCGGACAAAAACCTTGCCCGTGGGATTGTTGGGGGTGTTGATGACAATGGCCTTGGTCCTGTTATTGAATGTCCGGGCCAGCTCCCTTTCATCAAAGTGCCAGTCCGGCTCATGGAGGGTGATGAATCGCGGCTTGGCTCCGCAGAGAATGGTATCCGGGCCGTAATTCTCATAGAAAGGCTCGAAGACGATGACTTCCTCGCCCGGGTTGACGATGGCCATGAGGGAAGCAATCATGCATTCCGTAGCCCCGCAGCAGACCGTGATTTCCTTCTCCGGGTCCATGGTTACCCCGTTGTACCGGGAAAATTTCTCTGCAATAGCCTGGCGTACGGCCGGCGTTCCCCAGGTGATGGCGTACTGGTTGGCATCGGCAAAAATAGCCTTTACGGCCGCTTCCTTGATCGCCACGGGAGCCGGAAAATCCGGGAATCCCTGGGACAGGTTTACTCCCTTATGCTTTAAACAAACCCGGGTCATGTCGCGGATGACCGATTCCGTAAAACTCAGCGCCTTGGCGGAAGAAAATTCCTTCATGTTCATTATCTCCTCTACGGATTACCCACTGGATCGAGGGTACTATATATAAAGGTCATCTTCTCGTCAACAGGATTTCTCCCT
>CAZIDC010000115.1:0-8312 GCA_964537885.1 uncultured Syntrophaceae bacterium
TGGTGATGGGAGGAAAGGAATCCAAAAGGGGAAAGGTTGGTCACGATTTGAAAAAACCAATTTGTTTATGTTATGGTCATAAAAGAAATCGTGCGGTTTGAATCGTCGCGAAATATCTTGAGAGGTAAGAGAGAAAAGAAAATGACCGAACATCCGTTATACCAGATCATGCACCCTAAGTCCGTGGCCATCATAGGGGCCTCCAATGATGTCACCAAAATGGGAACGATCCAGCTTCTGAATCTTTTAGCGGGGAAATATCCGGGAAAAATTTATCCCATCCACCCCCAGGAAGAGACCGTCCTGGGCCTGAAGGCCTACCGCAACGCAAGAGAACTCCCCGAATTAGCGGACTTAGCCATCCTTACTCTTCCCACTTCTGCCGTCCCCGAAGTTTTACAGGACCTGGGAGGGCGGGGGGTAAAAAGGGCGATCATTATCTCCGGCGGGTTCAGAGAAGCGGGAGAGCAAGGAAAAGCCTTGGAAGAGCAGGTCGTCGCCATCGCCCGGAAGTACGGAATCCGCTTCCTCGGCCCGAATTGCATTGGAGTCATCCACCCGTCTTTCAATTTAAACCCTACGATGTACCCCTACCTTCATCAGCCGGGCGCTGTGGGCGTGGCCTCGCAGAGCGGCACTTACGTGACTCAAATTCTTCCCCTTTTGGCCAAGTCCCAGATCGGATATAGCCAGGCCTTCAGCGTGGGAAACGGTGCCGACCTGGATTTGGTGGATTGCCTTGAGTACTTGGGGAGCGACCCGGAAACCAAGGCCATTGCTCTTTACATTGAAGGAATCAAGCGGCACAGGGAGTTTATCGAGGTGGCCTCGCGGGTCACGCGCGTCAAACCGGTCGTCGCGCTCTACGTGGGCGGAACAGAAGCCGGAGCGCGGTCCGCAGCCAGCCATACCGCTTCCATCTCTGGTCCGGACAATCTTTATGACGCTCTCTTCCGGCAATGCGGGGTGATTCGGGCCTATTCCGTGGAAGACCTTTATGAATGGGCTTGGGCCCTTGCTTCTCTTCCGTTGCCCAAAGGAAGGAACATGGCCATTTTAACCCATTCCGGCGGCCCGGCATCCTCCTTAGCCGATGCCTGCAATCGCATGGGGCTGAAAGTCCCGATCTTCGCGGAACATCTTCGGGATCAAATTCGCCAATTCCTGCCGGCAATGGCCTCGGCCGGCAATCCTGTGGACCTTACCTTTTTCATGGACATGGGTGTTCTGATGAAGAAACTTCCCAAGATCATCCTGCAAGATCCGTCCATCGATGGGTTATTGCTTCACGGAGTTCAAGGATCGAGCTATTTCCGTTCGTTAATGGAGACTGCCAAGGACCGGGTTCGCCTCCCCCCTTACGAGAAAGTGAGGGATTTTTTCTTGGCCGCCCTGGAATCCCTCGTGCAAATACCCGAAACGCATGGGAAGCCGGTGATCACCTCCGCTTTTGTGGATCGGGATGATGACGCTGTGGCCTTTGTCCAGGACCGAAGGGTGCCATGCTACCGTTCCCCGGAGAGGGCCGTTCGGGCCATGGCCGCTCTCTGCCAGTATGCCGAGATTCGCTCGCGGGAATAAAAAACGAAAAAATATACTGGGACGCAGAGGAACGCGGAAATTCGCCAAGCGCTTGGCGCTATGCGCATAGCGTTTTAAATCATGGGGATCTGCGGAAATCTGCGTCCCATGGAATTCGTCGTTGAGTCTTTTCAGAACAAAGGATTTCTCTTGCCTCACCCTTTCCCCAAGTTTATGATAAATGGAGAATCTATCGGGAGATTGAAAAGTGGGTTTCTACCTGATCAAACGTTTGGTCTTGATGATTCCTCTCTTCATCGGGATCACGATCATCTCGTTTGCCGTCATTCACTTAGCGCCGGGTTCCCCGATCGATATGGCCACGGATCTGAACCCCAAAGCCACTGCCGAAGTGAAAGATAGAATGCGGGCGCTTTACGGACTGGACAAGCCGCTCCCAATCCAATACTGGAACTGGATGAGCCGCCTGGTAACCCTCGATTTCGGAGTTTCTTTCTCCCAGGATGGAAGAAAGGTATCGGAAAAGATCTTTGAACGCCTGCCCATCACGATTTTCCTCAATGTTGTTTCCTTGGTTTTGATTCTGGTTATGGCCATCCCCATCGGCGTATGGTCGGCAACCCATCAGAATTCTTTTTTAGACAAGATTACGACGGTGCTGGTCTTTATGGGCTTTGCCGTGCCCCACTTCTGGCTGGCACTCCTGCTCATGATCCTTTTCGGCGTGCAGTTGGGCTGGCTGCCCATCTCGGGCCTGAAGTCGCTGAACTATGAATACCTTCCTTTTTCCGCCCAGATCTGGGACCGGGTGAGCCATCTCATCCTGCCCATCTTCATCTCGGCTTCGGGAGGGCTGGCCGGGCTCTCGCGTTACATGCGGGCGAACATGCTCGAAGTCATCCGCCAGGACTACATCACCACGGCCAGAGCGAAGGGTCTATCCGACCAGACTGTAATCTTTAAACACGCCTTGCGCAACGCCCTTTTGCCCGTGATCACCATCCTGGGCCTTTCCATCCCGGGGCTGATCGGCGGCAGCGTCATCTTCGAAACCATCTTTGCCATCCCGGGCATGGGCCAGCTTTTTTACGCCAGCGTCATGGCCCGCGATTATCCCGCGATCATGGGGATTCTTGTTATTGGAGCTGTGCTGACTCTACTCGGCAACTTGATTGCCGATGTATCTTATGCCTTGGCCGACCCGAGGATTCGAGGGGTCTAAGAAGGCAGATCTGGAGAGGTCTCTGGTTGGGAGAGAAGAGGGAAAAATTGCGGCATCTTTTCTGGAAGAGGTTTCGGAAGAACAAGCTGGCCCTCGCCGGCGCCTTTATCGTTATCCTCCTCTTCCTCGTGGCCGTCCTTGCTCCGTTCATCTCCCCCTACGACCCCGGCCAGATCAACATCAAGCGGGTCCTCCAAGAGCCTACCGCGGAGCATATCTTGGGCACGGATTCCTTGGGAAGGGATGTGTTCAGCCGGATGATCTGGGGGTCGAGAATTTCTTTGATGGTGGGTTTCGTGGCCGTGGGAATCTCTTCTCTGGTCGGCATCTTCCTGGGGGCACTGGCCGGCTATTACGGCCGCTTAGCGGACAATCTGATCATGCGCTTTGTGGACATCATGCTCTGCTTTCCCACCTTCTTTTTGATTCTGGCCGTTATCGCCCTGCTGGAGCCCAATATCTGGAACATCATGATTATCATCGGGATCACGGGTTGGATGGGCGTGGCCAGACTGGTGCGGGCGGAATTCCTCAGCCTGCGGGAGCGGGACTTCACCATGGCGGAAAAAGCCTTAGGGGCCAGGAATTTCCGCATCATCTTCCGGCATATTCTTCCCAACGCCATGGCGCCGGTCTTGGTTTCCGCGACCCTTGGCGTGGCAGGAGCAATCCTTACTGAATCGGCTCTCAGCTTCCTGGGGATCGGCGTCCAACCCCCAACCCCGAGCTGGGGAAATATTCTCACTGCCGGCAAGGATAATATCGAGATCGCCTGGTGGCTCTCTTTGTATCCGGGAATGGCCATTCTTATAACTGTGTTAGGGTATAACCTCCTGGGTGAAGGGATCAGGGATGCCATCGACCCGAGGCTGAAGCAGTAGAAAAAGGGATAGAAATGGGCGGACCGGTCCGGTAAAATAATAAATGGGACTCAGATTTTCGCAGATCCCCCAAAATTAAAACGCTCTGCGCATAGCGCTAAGCGTTTAGCGAATTTTTGCGTTTATCTGCGTCCTGATAAATTTGATGATATTTAAAAATCCTGATGATAAAAGAGGGTAGGATGGAAACTTTGAAATTAATGCAGCCCCTTCGTTTGAAGGGGGTTGAACTTCGCAACCGCATCGTCATGGCCCCCATGCTCTCCCGTCTTTGCAACCCGGACGGGGTCGTTTCCCAGAAGCTCATCGATTATTATGCGGAGCGGGCCAGGGGGGGCGTGGGCCTGGTCATCGTGGAATATTGTTACATCGATGAAAGAGAGAGCAAGGCCAACCAGGGCCAGTTGGGGGTTTATGAAGACCAGCTCATTGCCGGGCTGGGAGACCTGGCCGAAGCCATTCAGGAATGGGGGGCCAAGGCGGTTTTGCAAATCTGCCATGCCGGACGCTCCACCTCGGCCAAATACATGGGCCGCCAGCCGATCGCTCCTTCGGCCATGCCCAGTTATACAGGGGAGATGGCTAAAGAGATGACCATCGAGGAGATCGAGGCCACGATCGAAGCTTTCGCCGAAGCGGCCCGCCGGGCCAAAACCGCGGGTTTCGACGGCGTGGAGCTGCATGGGACGCATGGGTATCTAATGGCCCAGTTCCTCTCACCCTATACCAATCGCCGGGCCGATGTTTACGGGAGGGATCGAGGACTCTTCGCTCTCCAAACCCTGGAGAGGGTCCGGTCGAGGGTCGGGAAAAATTATCTGGTGGGCTACCGGATAAGCGGCGGGGAATTTATCGAGGGCGGCATCACCCTCGAGGAGGCAAAAGCCTTCGCTCAAAGGTTGGAAGAGAAGGGGATCGATTATCTTCATGTCTCCGGCGGGATTATCGAGACCGGCCAGCACTTCGTCATCCCCATGTACTTCCCGAGAGGACATCTTCTCCACCTTGCCGAGGGGATCAAGAGCGTTGTGCATATTCCGGTCATCGCGGTGGGAGCGATTCATGACGCCGGTCTGGCCGAAGAGGCGCTCCAGAAAAACCGGGCAGACCTGGTCGCCATGGGCCGGGCTCTGATTGCCGACCCCGAACTTCCTAACAAGATTCGATCCGGCCGGCTGGAGGACATCCGCACCTGCCTGCGGTGCAACGAAGGGTGCAGCAGCCGCGTGCGCCAGAGTAAGACGCAGCGCTGCGCAGTCAATGCCGAGGTGGGCCGGGAAAGACAGATGAGAACCCATCCCGTGTCCAGGCCCAAGCATGTTTGCGTCATCGGCGGAGGCCCGGCGGGGATGGAAGCGGCCCGCGTTTTAGCTCTGCGGCGACACCGGGTCACGCTGATTGAAAAGGAAAAGGAGCTCGGAGGGCTTCTGCGGTATGCGACGGTACCGGATTTCAAAACCGAACTGCGCGGCTTCCTGGAATATCTGAAAACCCAAGTGAAAAAGTTGGACGTGGAAATTTTGCTGAATCAAAAAGCAACCCTGGAATCGGTTAAGGAACTCAAGCCCGATGCCGTTGTCCTGGCCGCAGGGTCAGGTCGGCCAGGGCCGATACCTTTTAGGCATCATAAACCCTTTTTGGCTACTGCTTTAGATCTGCTCTCCGGGGAATTTCAGGCCGGGGAGAGAGTGCTGGTGGCCGGGGGAGCGGCCGTGGGCTGCGAGGTGGCGGCCCATTTAGCCTCCTTGGGCAAGAAGGTCACCTTAGTGGAAATGCTCGACGATCTGGCCCCCGACCTGGAGATGCGCTCCCGGCTGGCCCTTCTGCAGTTGCTGAAGGAGCGCAACGTGGAGATGTTGACGGGCTGGATGCTCGCGCCCATAAAAGACGACTATGCCCTTCTGCTGGGGCGCGACTGGAGCGAAAGGCGCCTGGAAGTTGATTCCGTGGTTTTGCCCCTGGGTCTCACGCCGAATCAGGAATTGCTCAAGCCCTTGCAGGAAAGTTTCCGGGAAGTTTACCCCATCGGCGACTGCCTGACGCCGCGGAAGATTTACCAGGCGGTTCACGAGGGGGCGTTTGCCGGAAGAGCGATTTGATTCGCTTGAAAAAAATTATATTGGGACGCAGAGGAACGCGGAAATTCGCCAAGCGCTTGGCGCTATGCGCATAGCGTTTTAAATCATTGGGATCTGCGAAAATCTGCGTCCTCATAAATCTTAAAGGAGGTTTTAAAATGACCGCAATCCGCAACGTAACGATTGTTGGCGCAGGAACCATGGGCCATTCCCTGGCCCAGGTTTTCGCTCAGGGCGGGTACAACGTCTGGCTGAATGATATCACGGAAAAGATTTTAGCCAAGGCCAAAAGCCTTATCTCTTCCAACCTGCAAACTTTTGTGGAGATGGGGCTTTTGGAGAAGAGTCAGCCGGATATCATTCTCAATCGAATCCATACCACCCCCAGGATTGAAGATGCCGGCAAGAATGCCGACTTGGTCATCGAGGCGATCATTGAAGATGAAGCCGCCAAGAAAGAGATGTTCAAGACCCTCGACCAAGTCTGCCCGCCGAAGGCCATCCTGGCCAGCAATACTTCCTATATGGACATTTTTAAATTCGTGGAGACCAAACGACCGGACAAAGTGCTCATCACCCACTGGTTCGCCCCGCCCCATATTGTGCCTTTGGTGGAGATTGTCCGGGGACCCGCGACCTCGCAAGAAACCGTGGAGGTGGTGAAGGCCCTGATAATCGCCGTGGGCAAGAAACCCATTGTCATTTCCAAGTTTCTGCCCGGGTTCATTGCCAATCGCCTGCAAAGCGCCCTGGGCAATGAAGTCCTTTTTCTGCTGGACAACGGCTATGCCTCGGCCGAGGATATTGATACGGCCACCAAGGCCAGCTTTGGCCTGCGCATGCCCATCCTGGGGTTGGTAAAACGCATGGATTTTACCGGCCTGGATCTGTCCCAGAAAATATTGAGTAACGCCACTTATCAGATACCTACCCAGAAGACCAAATCCAAGACAGTAGATCAATTGGTGGCCCAGGGGAAACTGGGGGTTAAAACGGGCAGCGGCTACTACGAATACGGCGGCCGTTCCACCGAAGAAATTATGAAAGAGCGGGATATCAAGCTGATTAAATTGAGGGAATTTTTAAAGGAACTAGGGGAACTATAACCAATGCGGAATGTGGAGTTCGGATTGCCGAATTAAAAAGCCAAAGCATTAAATTTTAATATTTCAAATTCCGCATTCGGCATTCCGCAATCCGCATTGAGGGACTTGATCGTGCTCATTGATTCTCATGCCCACCTGGAAATGAAGGATTTTGATAGAGACCGCGAGCGGGTGATTGCCCGGGCGCAGGAAGCGGGGGTAAGCCATATCATCACCGTGGCCACAACGATTCCGGACATAAGAAAAGCCCTGGACATCTCCCGCAAAAATGAAAAAGTCTACGTGGCCATTGGCATTCACCCTCATGAGGTTAAGGACATTGCCGAAGGGGACTATGATCAACTCCGTGTCCTGGCCGGTGAGAAGAAGGTCGTCGCTTTTGGGGAAATTGGGCTGGATTTTTACCGCAACCATTCTCCCCGTGAAATTCAGATGACGCGGTTTCGGGAACTCCTCCGGGTGGGGAAAGAACTCGGGCTGCCTATTATCCTGCATGACCGGGATGCCCATGAGGAGATCCTGAATATTTTGCAGGAAGAAGGAAATGGCCGGTGGAAAGGTGTTTTCCATTGCTTCTCCGGCGACGTTCCTCTCGCCAAAAAAGTTATTCAGATGGGTTTTTTTATCTCCATCCCGGGGACAGTGACTTTTACAAAATCAACCACCCAGCAAGACGTTGTCCGGTCTATTCCCCTGGAAAAGATCCTCCTGGAGACGGATTGTCCCTACCTGGCCCCGGAGCCTTACCGCGGGAAGAGGAACGAGCCCGCATTCGTCCGGAATACGGCTGAAAAAGTGGCCTCCTTAAAAGGATTGAGCTTCGAGGATGTATGCCGGATCACCTCCTTCAATACCAAGATTCTTTTCGGGGTGGGAGAGGAGCTTGCCAAAGGGAAGATCGTTTACCCCATCCGCCATTCTTTGTATTTAAACCTCACCAACCGTTGTTCGAATCGTTGCACTTTTTGCGCTAAGAACGCCTCCTACGTCGTCAAAGGACACGACCTGGAACTGGTCCGCGAACCCAGTGCTGAGGAATTGGTTCAGGCCGTGGGAGACCCCAGAAGATATCAAGAAATCGTCTTTTGTGGATTCGGCGAGCCCCTGCTCCGCCTGGAAACGGTCAAAGCCGTTGCCGGGGAATTAAAGAAAAAAGGGGCGCGGGTGCGCATCGATACGGACGGGCAGGCGAACATAGTCTATGGCCGGAACATTCTTCCCGAATTGCATGGTTTGGTGGATGCGGTTTCGGTCAGTTTAAACGCCGAAACCCCTGAAAAATACCAGCGCCTCTGTCGTTCCCCCTTTGGCGAGGAAGGCTTCCGCGGGATACTCGATTTCATCCGGGAGGCGAAAAAAGTTATCCCTGAAGTTGTGGCTACCGCCGTGGCCATGCCGGATGTTGACGCCGAAGCCTGCCGCCGGCTGGCCGAAGAGGAGTTGGGCGTAAAATTCAAGCGCCGGGCTTACGATGAGGTGGGAT
>CAZIDC010000116.1:0-8302 GCA_964537885.1 uncultured Syntrophaceae bacterium
GGCGGATGCGCTCTCCCAGCAAGGTCCCCCCGGGTTCGCGAGTCCGCAGGAAAGGACGATGGATTTTTTCCAGGAATGACGTCAGGAGGTCGATCTGAGTGGTTTTCCCGCACCCTTCGATTCCCTCGAAGGTTATGAATAGGCTCAACTTCCCTCCATTTTTTAAAATTAAATTATACCCGAAACCGGATCTTTTCGCAACCTGGAGGGATTAAATCGAAAAAAGCCGGGGTTTCAGAACCCCGGCTGCGGTAGGTTGTGGATCGATATGGAAGGAAAGATCCTCTATTTTTTATCCAAACCCAATTTTTTAACAAGCTTCCCGATTTGCTCAAAATCCTGCCGCATATATTTAGAATAGTCCTCAGAATTCAAGTAATAATTAGGCATGTCAAGTTTTTTCATGATTTCCTTGAATTCCGGGTCATCCATGGCCTTTTTGAAGGCATCATGGAGTTTGGCTACGATAGGCTTGGGAATGCCCTTGGGCCCAATGATTCCCAGATGACTCCGGGCGACTACGTCATACCCGATTTCTTTGAGTGTGGGGACGTTGGGATACCGGGGGGATCGTTGATCTCCACAGTTGGCAACCAAGCGGAATTTTCCCGCATCCACCAGAGGCACCCACCCGGAGGAGTCAGAAATAATATCGATATGCCCGCCCAAAAGGGCAGCGTTGGTCTCCGCTCCTCCTTTGTAGGGAATATGGATAGCCTCGATCCCCGCTACCATGCTCAATTCCTCCATGGCAAGGTGAGGAGGAGTTCCCATCCCTGGTGTTCCATAGCTCAATTTTTTGGGGTTGCTTTTTATATATTGAATGAGCTCCGGCATCGTCTTCCACTGCGAGTCGGCTCGAACCGTCACTCCAAACAAGTAGTTCCCCCAGCGCATAATATGCGTGAGATCTTCGACTGGATGATAATTAAATTTTCCCATGTGGTATGACATCGTCGGACTGCTGGTGACGATGCCGATGGTGTACCCGTCGGCTGGCTTGGCCGCCACCAAGGCGACACCCACCGTTCCCCCGCCCCCGGCCTTGTTTTCGCAGACGACCGGCTGGCCCAGGTATTTTTTGGCAGCATTAGCCAGAACCCGGGCAGTCAGATCCGTCGACCCGCCGGCGGGGTATTGAATGATTAAATTGATAGACCTGTTGGGATATTCCGCTGCCCAGGCAGAAACTCCCAAGGCCATAATGAAGGTGAAAACCATTATGCGGGCAACCTTTTTCATTTTCATATTATTCCTCCCTCCTTTTGCCAACTAAATTTGACCTTTTAAATGAATCCCAAGATATCAATCTCTGTTTTCCGTGTCAAGGAAATTGAAGGAGATATGCTTAGGCAGCATCCTCCTTCTCGATTACAACCCCTGGCCGGCGGCGGAACCAGGGGAGCAGGGGAATGATCATCAAGGCAATGGCTATGATCAGGCAGGTGGCCGATATCGGACGGGTAAAAAAGATGGAGAAGCTTCCCTCGGATTTAATGAGCGACTGGCGGAGAGCCGTTTCCAGCATGGGGCCGAGGACGAAGGCCAAGACCATGGGGGCGGCCTCTAAGGATATTTTCCTCATAAGGTAGCCGATTACGCCGAAGGCCAGCATAATGGCCACGTCGGTGGTGCTGTTATTGACGGAATAAGAACCCACAAGGCAAAAGAGAATGATGAGCGGAAAGAGAATAGAGTAGGGAACCTTTAAGAGCTTGACCCACATGCCGATCAAGGGAAGGTTAAGGGCCAGGAGCATGGCGTTGCCCACGTACATACTGGCGACTACGCCCCAAAAAAGCTGGGGATGCTGGGCCAGGAGAAGCGGCCCCGGGGTTACGCCATGGATGATCAGCGCCCCGAGCAGCATGGCCATGACTACGTTGGAAGGAATCCCCAGAGTCAGCAGGGGAATGAAGGCGCCTTGCGAAGCGGCGTTATTCGCCGCCTCGGGAGCGGCCACCCCCTCGATCGCACCTTTGCCGAATTCCTCCGGATGCTTGGAGACGCGCTTTTCAATCGCATACGAAACGAAGGAAGAGATGATCGCTCCTCCTCCGGGCAGGATGCCCAGGAAAAACCCGATCACGGTCCCCCGGAGAATGGACCAGATGGATTTGGCCCAGTCGTTGAAAGTGGGCCAAATCCCTGTTACTTTGGCGGTGAAGATCTCCCGTTTGATCTTCAGCTCGATATTCAGGAGCACTTCCGAAATGCCAAAGAGGCCCATGACCAGCGGGACAAGCCCTACCCCATCCAGCAATTCGGGAATATTGAAATTGAATCGAGCCATCCCCGATATATTGTCCAGCCCGATGGTCCCGACAACCAGACCGAAAGCGGCCATCATCAAAGCCCGAATCATGGAAGCGGAGGTAAGGAAGGTCAAAATCATCAACCCCAGGACCATCAAAGAAAAGTACTCCGGAGGCCCGAATTTCAGGGCGAAGTCAACCAGCGGAGGAGAGATCAGCATCATGCCGACAACCCCGATTGTCCCGGCGATAAAAGATCCGAAGGCGGAAATTCCCAGGGCCGGGCCGGCCCGGCCCTGGCGGGCCATCTGGTACCCATCTAAACAAGTCATTACGGAGGCGGCTTCCCCGGGGATGTTCACCAAAATTGATGTAGTGGAACCGCCGTACATAGCTCCGTAATAAATTCCTGCCAGCATAATGATGGAAGCCACAGGAGTGGTATGGAAGGTTGCGGGCAGCAAAAGCGACATGGCAGCCACCGGCCCGAGTCCCGGAAGCACACCGACCAGTGTCCCGATGAGAACCCCTAAAAAGCAGTAGAAGAGATTCATCGGCTCGAAAGCCACCGAGAATCCTATATAAAGATAATGAATCAGCTCCAAAATAACCTCTTGCTTTAGAATCCCAGGAAACCACCGGGTAGTTGGCTTTCCAGTCCGATCTTGAATCCCAGGTAGAATAGGCCCGTGGTTAACCCGGAAGCGATCAGAACGATCCACCACGGCCTTGGTTCCATCAACCGATAAAGGAAAAAGAGCAGGAAAATCGTCGCGATAACGAATCCGATGGTGGAGAAGAGGGCCGTATAGATAAAAAGGACGAGGACCGTCAGCAGAAGTTTCCCCCAGTTGACTTCCGCCCAGATTTCCCGGTCTCTTTTTTCCGCCTTCCAATGGGTGATAAAGCCGGAAATCAGGTCCACCAGGGCCAGCAGGCCCAATAAAAGGCCGGAGAGGAAGGGCATGAATCCGGCGCGGGGTTGGTGAAACGTGCCGAAGCCGAGATGGAGCCCTCCCAGGCAAACCATCACTGCAAAACCAATCCAGATCAGGTCACTAATAAGGATAGTCTTTTTCAAGAAGTATCTCTCCAGGGGAAGACCGGGTTTCCAAAACAACCCACCCTAACTTTTATTTATTTCTTTTGCAACCCAAATTATTACACCAGCTTCCCGATTCGCTCCGAATCCCGGCGGAAGAATTTTTCATAATCCTCGGTATTTAAGTAAAGTGTGGCGATGAGATGATTTTCGGCGAAATAATGGTCGGTGTCGGTGATCTCCGCCTGTTCCAGCACGGCATACTTGGTCAATCGCATCAGGTATCGAGCGATGGGCCGCTTAACTATCCCGCGAGCAACTGAAATTCTTTCTTTACCTTTTTGAGTATTTCGTTGAGTTGATTGGCCGCCTCTTGGGGGGGTAAAGTCTTTCCATCTCCCAATTCGATGCGGACGTGGAACCGAATAGGTGTGTTCGCCTTGGCTTTTATTTTCAGTAGATCAGGAATAATGTCGCCCAGGTCCTGAACTTCTGATGGATCAAGCTCTGAATTTGCAATGAGTACTTTCGCTCCCTTGTCCCCCGCACTGGCTTGCCCGTAACTAGCCCCCCCACGATCGGTAGTCATTGTTACCCTGAACTTTGCTATCTGGGCGGAGGGAAAGTCACAGGGCCAGGGGCTGGGATCTTCGGCAATCTGCAAGAAGCGGGCATGAAGCGCACCGCTGATAACATCCTTAATTGTTTTCCAGGGTAAATTTTTCCCGGCCTTGATAGATAAAGCCGAGGCAATCGAAAGACCGGTGCAGGCTTCTCCCTTCCAGGCTGCCGGCAGATTCTCGGGAAGAATCTCCGCGGCGGCAATTATCGACGGAGGCGGACACAACCTTGCCTTTGCGTTCAACACACCTGCCGGTATGGGTTCCCCCAAAATGCTTGCTGGACCGGAAAGGAGCCATAAGATACCGTTTTCCACAGCCGCGGCGATGGATTTCTCCAGGGATCCAGGGGGTGCTTTGGGAATCCGCATGGGCTCCTGATATCCGCCACGATCAACTTGCGCCACGGTCGCGCCGTTGAAGTAATCCAAAACGGCCTTCACGGTGATTTCATCGCCGGGCCAAAGTCCCGGAAGCTTCTTCGGCGCCAGCAAGCCGGGTGCGATCTCGGATAATTCGGCTGCTTCCGGCAAAACAAGTTCCATGGCCGGGTCCGCAAGGGCGTTTTCATCCGGACGAGACATCCACCAGGAACGGGATGTGCCATCAGGCCGGGTAAGTCGCAAGACGAAGAATCCCTTCTCACAGCCATCCGCTAATGTGTCAAGGATTGCTCTGGCCTTGAGCATCTTCGGCAAATGGGGAAGCTGGGCGAAAGCGCCGGCCAGGTCTTTTACCCGCCGCGATGTTTCCCCTTGACGCCAGAGATTGTAAGGCCCATCCGGCAAGAGAGCCTCGGCGGCAACGGCGGTATCTTGCACGCGGGACCGTTTGTCAGCTTTAATGATATTAAAGTGCGGTTCGTCAGTGACGGTGATCTTAAAGGCCTGAATCTCGTTCTTTTCCGAGACTGTCACCACGATACAATAGGACTGTCTGATGGCCTCGGGAATTCTTCCTCTGGACTTTTCGATGTTGATTTGAAGCGTTTGCGCACGGGCCGGATCAACGTTGCCATTTTTTTGCTGCTTCTTGATCTCTTCGCGGACGACTTCCCAAGCGAAATAGTCTCTTACCCGCGCCATGGCCAGCTCCAGGCCATCCTTGGAGGGAGCCAGCAGAAGGACGGCGTTCCGGTATACCCTTGGCTTGTCGGCTCCCGTTGTATCGTCCAAGAATCGCCTCGCCTCACCACTGGGCTTACCCGATTCCGACGCGGCGTTCGGCCCCAGAATGGCGTAATGAAACCCCCCATCGTCTTCAATGTCCTTTGGTTTCGCCGGTATTGTATGGACGCGCACCCCGAGTGCCGATGCATTCGCCGCCAGGGTCTT
This sequence comes from uncultured Syntrophaceae bacterium, assembly GCA_964537885.1. Taxonomy (GTDB): domain Bacteria; phylum Desulfobacterota; class SM23-61; order SM23-61; family SM23-61; genus CAZIDC01. Next base: position 5,252 of record CAZIDC010000116.1, read on the forward strand.
CACCTTGCTGATATCATCCAATAACCGGGCGCGAACCGTGTCGTCCGAGATGTTCTTAGCTGCAACCGCATGCATCTGGATGAGATTCGGACGATTACCCAACCGCCAAGTTCCCGGAAGTTGTTCCTCAGCGGAAATTATGTACATATCATCAAGCCAATAGCTCGTCTGCGCCCAGCGGGAAAGCCCCTTCTCCAGCTCGATCTTGTCCGGCCGGGTGGCCCCGAGCAAAACCACGAGGTCCCGGGTCCTTGCACTCTGCCCGATAGGCTGGGAATGGAGAAAGGTCGCCAAAACGGCTTGCTCGATTTCACGGTATTTCAGACCGACGGATTCTTTCTGGATCTGCCGCGCGCGAGAAAACTCCCCGTCCAGGATCCCCGTCCAGGCCTGCTTCTTGCCTTCCCATTCCTCGGTGTCCGCCACGGCGACCATTTCCCGCAGGGCTTCCGAAAGCCCTTCTTTTTCCGGAGCGCCCAGGAAGACGGCCGGGCCTATAAGCGAACTTGTATCCCACTTCTGCGCCTCGCGAAGAGCAAGGGCAAACGTTCGCAGCACGCCGCGTGTGCGCTGAAAGCGGTCAAGCTGCGTCCATTTGGAGTAGAGGACTTCTGTCAGATCGGGATGGAAAGGATAACTTCTCAGAAACCGGTCTTCCGCTTCGGGACCATGTTTGGCGGTCTGCTCGTCAACAGCTTGAACTCCCTTTAGCGCCGCCATTACATGCTGGCGGAAAGATTCCCGGTCTTTCAGTGATTCGGGCTTAAAGAAACGACGGCGAAGGACCTCGGCGATATCCTCTTTTATTACCGGCTCGACCGCTTCTTCGCGCTGGCGTTGAAAAATGTCGTAAATCTGCCCCTTGATTTTCCGTCCCAACTCATCTTCCGTTGTGGGTTCACTGGTAAGCAAGGATGCGACGACACAGCAGCGATCCGCCTTCGTAGCCGCCTGCGTCATATATTGGAAGAAATTCACAAGGCTGCGAAGCCGCGCAGCGTCATTCCCAACCTTTTCCCTCGCGTAGAGGAGCACCTCATCGATCAAAATCAGTGTTCCTAACCCGTCTTTGGCCGGCAGTTCAAAAAGCTCAGTAAGCAGGTTTTCAGCAGGTGCGGAATCGCGCTCATCCGCCTTGCTGCTTGCATGGAGGAGTTTTAGCCCTTCATCACCCGCGATTTGATAAGCAAGAATACTCCAGGGTTGCTTGAGGATCCGGGTTTTACCGGCAGGTGAGGAAACTCCCATACCCTTTTCAACATCAAGTTTATCGAAGCAAAGACCCGCTATCCGGCACCTGGGGGGCTTTTGGCCGATTTCCTGAATGAATTCCGCAACGGCTGGAAGAGTCGGCAGCTTATTCGGCTCGTGTACGAGGTGCCAGAGGGTTATCAGCGTGTGGGTCTTGCCGCCACCATATGTGAGTTCAAGCTGCCGGACAGCCTTGTCGTTTTTTCCGGCCAGACGAAGAACCACATCCTTCACCAACTGGCGCAGGTTATAAGTGGGAAAAGTGAGAGCAAAGAATTCCCGTGGGTCTTCATAGATCGGCCGCTTGCCGCGCTGCATCATAACCTCGTAAAGGTCGGCGGCAAACATATGAAGCGGCAGGTCTCCGGAAAGCAGATCCTCCCGCACTTGCACAACTTCATACCAGCGCTTCCATGGCAGCCTGCTCATTTTTTACCTTCCTCCTTCCACCGCACCAAAAGGCAGTCTTACTGATGGACCTTCCTGCACTGCGCCCCTGGCCTGTATGTGGTTGCTGAGAGATTCCAGGAGTGACCGTTCCTCGCTCCCGTGCGGGGATAGTTCGATCAGCGATTGCAGGAGCCGTTTGAAAAGTTCCTGCCGCCGTAGTCCATTTTCATCGAGGTATTCGTCCACTTTGTGGACATCGCCCCCCCTCCAAAGATGCATAAGACAGTGGACGCGGTCAATGAGAGGGATTGGTTTGCCGCCGGGGGCTTCGTAGCCGAGAGAGCGACCTTTGCGCTGGACCCAGGTCTTGAGTTTTACCTTGCTCCCGGAGTTTTCCTCGGTAGTAGAAGCGGCGTCTTCGCCGCTTTCATAATCTTCCTCGATCGAAACGTTTTCATCATCCTCAAGCGACGAGACGTCGCTTCTACCTTTCGTGAAGGATATGAGGTCCCAGGTGGCGGCGAGTTCTCTATCCGAGAGACCGCATGAGATTGCGTAGAGAATACACGCCCCCGCCGGTGCCTCGTCAAGGCCGAAATCATGGCGATGGAGAAGGTAATAGGCGGTTGGTTCGTCAAGCGTAGAAGCGGCGTCCCCGCCGCTTTGGTCTTGAAGCGACGAGACATCGCTTCCACTCAAAACACGGCCAACAACGAAGTCAACAACTATCCGGCGGACATGAGTAAGAAACTCGGAAACGGTCATCGTCTGGCCGGGATCATTGGCCTTCTTAACGATGGGATGCTTGCTGTAAGCTTCCAAGGCCGGTCCAGTCGCCGCCCAAACAAAGTCCGGCCCCCGAATCCCGGCATCCCAGAATTCACGAAGCTTATCACGTATATTCCGGCGCATTTCTTCCAAAACTTGGTTGTCCCATCCGAGGCGTGCTTCCGCCGGACGCTTCTTGCAGACGAGCCAGACAGAGGATGCAAGTGCTGCCGAAGCTTTGGCGCGCATTCTGGTGCTCATTTCCGTTTGAATCGGCCAACTACCATCAACGACAAAACCAGACCGAATAAGGGCCGATACAAGGGTCTCCCAAGCATCGGGTTGCTTGTTAGCAAAGACCACAACCATCTTACCCTCGGCATTGAGGGCCTTGCGGCATCCCTGGAAAACACGGGCCATGCCGTCTTCATAAACGGCTTTCGACTTGGCCCTATCTCCCTCATGGCGGCTTGAATCATCAATAAGTTCCCCGTCATTCAATTCATGGTTCCATTTAGGGGAAAGCGATTCTTTGAATGTGGAATCCAATTCCGGGGAAAGACCGTATACACCGCGCTTGAGCCAGATATAAAAAAAATCCATCAAGTCTGAGTAAGGTATGGCGTCGTAGTAGGGCGGGTC
>CAZIDC010000117.1:0-8263 GCA_964537885.1 uncultured Syntrophaceae bacterium
AAACCGGGAGTAGTGAGTAGGGAGTTGGGAGTTGTAAAAAACCTTAGACAGAGGTGGAAAATAAACAAAAAGGAGGAGGGGCGTATGAAGAAGGGATTTTTAGTGTGTGTTGTCTTACTGGTAGTTTTATTCGGTTTCGGCTTGACCCCAAGCATGGCCAGGGATAAGGACACCGTGGTCATTGTCCAAGGAGTTGACCCGACGACCATGGATCCTCAAAACCACATGGAAACCCCAGCCTGGAATGTTCACTTGCAACTTTTTGATACTATGCTTCAGAGAGACCCCAACATGAAGATGACGCCTCTTTTGGCCGAGTCCTACCGGGTTGTGAATGACCTTACCTGGGAGTTCAAGCTCCGCAAAGGAGTAAAATTTCATAATGGGGAAGATTTCAACGCGTCCGCGATCAAATTCGTCCTGGAGCGGATGGCCGATCCCAAGCTTAAACTCAGGCAAACGGTTTTCCAGGGCGTCATCGACCGGGTGGATGTGATGGATGAATATACGGTACGCATCATAACCAAGAAACCTTATCCCGTTATGGACGCCATGATGTGCATTTACGGCCAGGTTATTCCCCCCAAATATTTCCAGGAGAAGGGACCAGCCCACTTTGCCTTAAACCCGATTGGAACCGGCCCTTATAAGTTTGTCCGCTGGGTGAAGGATGATCATATCCTCCTCGAAGCAAACCAAAATTACTGGCGGGGAGCGCCGAAAATCAAGAAGATCATATTCCGTCCCGTTCCCGAGGCTACAACCCGCGTAGCCGCCCTGCAAACCCAGGAGGCTGATATCGTCACCAATATTCCCCCCCATCTCATGAGATTGATGGATTGGAAGGGGCGGTCTTTTGTTTCCAAGGTTCCCAGCGTGCGGGTCATCTTTGTAGCTTTTGACACTACCAAGCCAGGACCCCAGACCGATAAAAGGGTGCGCCAGGCCATTGCGATGGGCATTGATATGAAGACCAATATCAAAAAGATACTCGAAGGCAATGGTGTCCTATTAGGGTCTCCCCTAACCAATAGACATTTCGGATACGACCCTACGATTAAACCCTATGACTATAATCCGGAAAAAGCCAAGAAGCTCCTGGCCGAGGCTGGGTATGCCAGTGGGTTCGATTTTGTTATCAATTCCCCGAACGGTCGCTACCTGAATGATAAAGATATGGCCGAAGCGGTAGCCGGGGATCTCCGTAAAATTGGAATTCGGGCCACGGTGAAAACCCATGAGTGGGGATACTACTTGAATAACATGTTGTACGTGCACAAAGCCGCTCCCTGCTACCTGCTCGGCTGGGGAAACACAAGCTTCGACGCCGATTTCACCATCAACCCTCTAATGCGCACTGGATTATTATTTTCCAATGTCTCGTTCCCCAAACTTGATGCCTTGATCGATCAGGGCATCAGCATCATGGACCCCAAAAAACGGCAGAAGATCTATTCCGATGCCGCCAAATTTATTAAAGAAGAGGCTCTCTGGGCCTTTTGCTACCAGCAGATGGACGCCTATGGCGTAAATGAGCGGTTAAACTGGAAAGCCCGCACGGACGAGCTTATGGTTGTATTCGATATGTCCTTTAAGAAATGAATTGATCCCAGTGATCTTCAACCTAAAATTCCCCTCGCCCCACTTTTATAAAAGGGGGGTGGGGGGATGTGGAAGTTAATTTCATTCATCATCCAATGGACGGGAAAAATTCCTTCGAACTCCCCGCTTTCCTGCGAGGCTTATTTCTCATTTTTTCGGCGGCCGTTTACACGGCCATTATATGCCTGCCGGCTTTCTTCAGTTGTCTTTTAGACCGCTCCGGCCGATGGCCCTCCTTCTTTCAGCGAACATGGGTCCGCTGGCTGTTGCGCACCAACGGAGTTCGCCTGCGTCTGAAGGGCCTTGAAAACCTCTGCGAGGGGCAATCCTATATTTTTATCTCCAATCACACCAGCATTTTGGACATTCCCGGCATCATTTCCGCTATACCTCGTCCCACGCGGTTTATTGCCAAAAAATCTTTAGCCTGGTTCCCGGTTTTCGGATGGTTTCTATCCCTTGCGGGACATATCCTGATCAACCGGAAGAATGCCAGGTCGGCCCTGACGGGTCTGAAGAAAGCGGTCACCCTTTTGAGAAAGGGGATGGCCATCGTTGTCTTTCCCGAAGGAAGCCGCTCGCTTGATGGACGGGTGAAAGAATTCAAAGGGGGAGCTTTTCTTCTGGCCATGCAGGCCAAAATCCCCATTGTGCCGATCTCCATTTCCGGAACCTATCGGATGCTGCCGCGAACCGGCTGGTGTTTCTGGCCCGGGATCATGGAATTGAATGTTGGGGAGCCAATTTACACCCGCGACCTCCCTTTGCGCGAAGCCCGGCCGTTGATGGAAAGAGTGCGGAATACGGTCATCCGAAATTTAAAAAAAGAAGAGGCGATAAGCAATAGGCAAGAGGCAATGGGCGAAGGACGATAGACGTAAAAGACAGGGCACAAGGCCCATAGCCTATAGCCTCTTGCCTGTTTTTGCCCATTGCCTCTTGCCTCTTACCTGTGTTATCATTTCTTCAAATGGGAAGAACAGCCCAGTCAGAACGGTCTACCTTAAAAAGGGAAATCTTCGGGATTATCCTTCTGGCCTTTGCCGTCCTTCTGGCCATCAGCCTCTTTTCTTACAACCCGGACGATCCTTCTTTTAACAATCAACTCTCGGAGCCCCAGAAGGCCGCCAACCTGGCCGGGTTTATCGGAGCCCACCTGGCCGACCTCTTTTTTCAGTTCTTCGGTCTAACCGCTTTCCTGTGGCCTTTGTTTCTGGCTCTTTTCCCCCTGAAGCTTTTTCTTTTTCCCGAGAGTTCCTTCCCAGCCTCGAAAACAACTTCCCTGATAGGTTTATTGACTACAGTCAGCAGCCTGCTTTCTCTCGGCCTCGGTAAGGTGAACATTTGGGGAGCGATGCACGAAAGCGGGGGCCTTTTGGGACACTTCTTCGCCCGGATTGCCGAGAAGTACATGAACCTCAGCGGCGCCTTGATCCTTTTCGCCCTGTTGCTGGTCATCTCGGTTATGGTGTTGACCAATCTTTCCTGGATGGAGATAAGCCGGGGAGTCAGCCGCGCCTTTGCGATAGTCATTGGGCGAGGACAAACCTTCTGGAAGACGTGGAGAAGCAAAAAGAGAGCGGAGGCTAAGGAGGCCAAAAAAGAAAAGGAATCACCCCCTCATCTAATTATCAAAAAAGAAGGGGGGCCGGAAATAGCCGAAGCTGCTGAAAAGGCCCCGCCAGTCGTGAAAGAAAAGCAGGAACATTTTTCTTTTCTGGATTCCCGGGGTTCTTACGTCCTTCCCCCTCTTTCCCTGCTTGAAAACCCCGAGCAGAAGGAAACGAAGGTGGACAAGGAGAGCCTGCTGGCCAACGCCAAAATCCTGGAAAAGCGTCTGGCCGATTTCGGGGTGGAAGGAAAGGTCGTCGAGGTCCGTCCGGGGCCAGTGATCACGATGTATGAGTATGAACCGGCCCCCGGGGTGAAAATCAACAAGATCGTCGGCCTTAGCGATGATTTGGCCCTGGCCCTCCGGGCCATCAGCGTGCGTATCGTCGCCCCCATCCCGGGAAAAGCCGCCGTGGGCATTGAGATCCCCAACTCTATCCGTGAGCCGGTATATTTAAAAGACATCCTGGGGCGCGATGAATTTTCCAAGGCCGAATCGAAGCTCACCCTGGCCCTGGGGAAAGATATTTTTGGCAACCCTTTTGTGACCAACTTAGCCAAAATGCCTCATCTCCTGGTGGCCGGAGCAACGGGCGCGGGGAAAAGCGTTTCGTTGAATTCCATGGTATGCAGCCTTCTTTACAAGGCGGACCCGGAAGAGGTGAAATTGCTGATGATCGACCCCAAGCGCTTAGAGCTTTCGGTCTATGATGGAATTCCGCATTTGCTCCATTCGGTGGTCTATGATCCGAAGGCCGCCGCGCTGGTTCTGCGGTGGGCCACGGAAGAGATGGAGATCCGCTACCGCCTGATGGCCGAGAAGGGCGTGCGCAACATCGAACGGTACAACCAGAAGGTGGAGAAGGACCTGAAGGAATCCCGGCGCAAAGGCGGGAGTTTGCTCAAGGAAACAGAGGGGCTGGAGGACCGCACCGGAGAAAACCTGACCCTCCTTCCCTACATTGTCATCGTCATCGATGAGCTGGCTGACCTGATGATGGTTTCAGCCCGGGATGTGGAAGCTTCTTTAACCCGCCTGGCGCAAATGGCCCGGGCCGCCGGTATCCATTTGCTTTTGGCCACGCAACGGCCCTCGGTGGACGTGCTGACCGGGGTGATCAAAGCCAACTTTCCCACCCGGATTTCCTTCCAGGTATCATCGAAAACAGATTCGCGCACCATCCTCGACGCCAATGGGGCCGAGCACCTCCTGGGTTCCGGCGATATGCTCTTCCTGCCTCCCGGCACTTCACGCGTTGTCCGGGTGCATGGCGCTTACGTTTCCGAGATGGAGATTCTCCGGGTCGTCGAATTCTGGAAAAAACAAGGAAAGCCGGCTTATGATCACACCATCCTGAAAACGAAAGAGGAGACCGCGGAGGCTGATTCAGACGGCTACGACGAAATGTATGACCAGGCGGTGGCCTTGGTGGCCGACTCAAGACAGGCTTCGATCTCGATGCTCCAGAGAAGACTGCGGGTGGGCTACAACCGGGCGGCGCGGATGATCGAGAAGATGGAGCATGAAGGAGTAGTCGGCCCGGCCGACGGCAGCAAACCGCGGGAAGTGTACGTCAAGAAATTATAATGCACGGCGCATAGCGCCAAGCGCTTAGCGTTTTTTTCGGAGAAAGGGATGGACTTAAAAATCTTTTTTTTGATCTTCTTGTTTCCTTTGATAGGACTTTGGCCTTTTCCCAGCATCGGCCAGGCGCTTTCCCTGGAGGAAGTTGTGGCCAAAGTTCAGGAGCAATATGAAATTCACGCCGACTTTAAAGCCGACTTTGTCCAGGAATCTTTTATCAAGAGCCTGGGGAAGAAACAGCGGGCGGAGGGGGTAGTTTATTTCAAGAAACCCGGTAAGATGCATTGGATGTACCACAAACCCACCAAACAGGAAATCATATCCGACGGCAAAACTCTCTGGACCTACCGTCCGGAAGATAAGCAAGTGATCGTAAGCAGGATGAACCAGGCCTTCCAGTCCAAAGCCCCTTCGACCTTTCTGGCCGGGATCGGCAACCTTAAAAAGGATTTCCGGGCCCGTTTCGCGAACGAACCTTCTTCCGGGCAGGATTACTCCTTAGAGCTAATCCCGCTGGAGGCTCAGGGGAATTTGGAAAAACTTTTTTTAGTGGTCGAGCGGAAGGGTTTTAAAATTCTCCAGACCCGGATCCAGGATGCCATGGGCAATACCACCCAGGTTCATTTTCTCAAGATTCAATTCGACAATAACCTTGCCGACGTCCTCTTCACTTTCACTCCCCCCAAGGGAGTGGAGGTATTCACCATGCCCGGCGCCGCCCCAACCGCTGGGGCTGGAAAATAATCCCGCCGTGAGTAAATCCCCCGGAACCGTGCGCATGATCAGCCTGGGATGCCCGAAAAATAGGGTGGACAGCGAAGTGATGCTCGGCCTTCTACAGGAGAAAGGCTGGGTTCCTTCCGCCCGGGACGAAGCAGACGTGGTCATCATCAACACTTGTGGTTTCATCCGGGAGGCGCAGGAAGAATCGGTGGACACAATCCTGGCCATGGCCGCGGCTAAAGAACAGGGGAAATGCCGCCGGCTGGTCGTAACGGGCTGTCTGCCGCAGCGCTTCGGAAAGGCTTTGATCAAAGAGCTGCCTGAGGTGGATCTCTTCTTAGGGACGGGTGAACTGCCCCGCCTGCCCGAGCTTTTGGAAAGGGCCGGCAGGGGGGAACCCGGGCCGAAGCAGTTCATCAAGCAACCAACTTACCTGTATGATCACCGTACGCCACGCCTCTTGACTTCGCCTCCGGGAAGCGTTTACATCAAAATCGCCGAGGGGTGCGCCAATTTCTGTTCCTACTGCGTGATTCCCATGATCCGGGGAAAGCTTCGCAGCCGGACGATTCCCTCGGTTCTCAAGGAAGCCGAACGGGCCGTCTCCCAGGGGGCGAAGGAGATCAATCTTATTGCTCAGGATACCACTGCCTACGGCCGGGACCTTGACGACAGGACAAATCTCGTCCGCTTGCTGAGGGGTCTGGTGAAGATTGAAGGCTTGAGATGGATTCGTCTGCTCTACGCCCACCCCGGCCATATCACGCCGGACCTGATCACCCTGATGGGGGAAGAAAAAAAGATTTGCCGATATCTGGACCTGCCCCTGCAGCACATCGACGATCGAATTCTTAAAGCCATGAACCGTCCGGTTTCAAATAAAGGAATACATGAACTTTTAACCCGCCTCCGGGAAGAGATCACCGGAATCACCCTGCGCACGTCCTTGATGGTTGGTTTTCCGGGGGAAACGCCAAAGAGCTTTCAAATGCTCCTTGACTTTGTAGAGGAGGCCCAATTCGAACACGTGGGTGTTTTCCGCTATTCGCAGGAAGAAGGAACTCCGGCTGCCGTTCTAAAAGGGCAAGTTAGCGAACGGATCAAGGACCAGCGTTATCATCAAATCATGGCCCGGCAAAAAAAGATCTCCTACCGCAAGCAAAAGAAACGGGTCGGCTCCCGGATCGAAGTTCTTGTCGAACGGCCGGGAACATCTCCTGGAATTTTAGGGGTGGGGAGAACCCAGGGGCAAGCTCCGGATGTGGACGGGGTCGTCTTCTTGACCAAAGGAAAGGCGCAGCCGGGAGAGATTTTCGAAGCATTCATTACCCGGGCATCCGCTTATGACCTCTACGGAGAGATCCTCGGGCCGGCATGACATCTTTTCAGAAATCCCTTTTATAGAAATTTCCTTCCCCCCTCACCCCGCCCTCTCCTCGCCTGAGGCGGAAGAGGACAAAGGGAAGGGGGCCATCAGCTCGGGATTTTTACCCGCGAGTATCTGCGCCAATCTGCGTTCCAATTAATTAAAAATTTTTTACCAAATTTTTCCTTGACAATCTAAAAATATGCTGTAAATTAAGTAACTCCAAGCGCAATGGAGGCCCATTTTCCCAGGAGGGAGGAAGCCCTTTATGGCTGCCCCGAAGTCTGAGAAAAAAAAGAAAAGCGCACCGGCCAAGAAATTGGTTCCACACCTCAAGAAAAAGAAGATTATTATTAAGAAGATTAAAAAGGGGAAAACTTTAAAACGTCCTGTGAAAAAATTGGTAAAGAAACCGGCTAAGCCGCCGGTAAGACATGCTGAAAGGATCAAGACTCCAACCCCCAAAGATGAGAACGCAGTCGCCAGAAAACAGCTTTTAGACATGCGCGAAAAGCTGCTTGCTGAAATCTCCGAAAACCTCATTCCTGAGTCTTTGCAGGCCACATCCGATATCGGGGACGTGGTCGATCAAGCCGGAGACGAACGGGATCGGGAATTATCCCTCCTCCTTACCGGCCGCGATAAAGAAAAGCTCATTGCCATCAATGAAGCTTTGGAAAAACTGAACGAGGGATCATACGGAACCTGCGAGGAATGCGGGGAAAAAATCGGGCCGGGCCGGCTAAAGGTGATGCCGCTGGCCAAATTCTGCGTTTCTTGTCAATCGAAATTAGAGAAAGAAGTAAGCCTCCAAAGAAAAGCGGAAGAGGAGCTTAAATACCGGGGATTGGCCTTTGCCTCCGGGATGGAGGACGAAGAAGTTTGAGGGGAAGGCACCCCGAAAAAATCGAGGTGCCATTTTGATTAAACCAGATTATTAAATAATTTAAGCAATCTGGACGTTTTTGGCCTTAGGGCCTTTGGATGTCTCTTCGATTTCGAAGCGGACTCTCTGCCCTTCCGTCAGGGTCTTAAAACCATCCCCCTGAATGGCTGTGTAATGGACAAAAAGGTCCTGTCCATCATCCTGCTGGATGAAGCCATAGCCTTTTTTCTCGTTGAACCACTTTACCTGTCCTTCTGCCAAAGCGATATCCCTCCTTTCTGCTGAATACTTAGAATAATTTCGGATATCGCTCTGGCCAACAAAAAAAGCCATCGGGAGAATGCAAAAAGTCCCCCTCTGGCTTCATTATTTGTTTCCCAAAACTACCATCCGAATCATCCGATTATATATTAGCTTTCCTTCAAATACCTGTCAACAAAAAAATTAGGGTAAAAAAGGGGGGGAAGCGGTCTTCTTCTGGAAGCAATGA
>CAZIDC010000118.1:0-6499 GCA_964537885.1 uncultured Syntrophaceae bacterium
TCATCAAATACGAAGATCTCATCCGGCTGGGCAATGAGCAGAAGGTCCGCGAGGCTGGAAAACTGCTGCAGAAAGGACGGGATTACATCGTGGAGGACGGGGATATCATCAATTTCCTATTCAATATATAACGTCCAATCAAAACATCCGCAATTCTGGTACCCCCCATCCCGGGATACCCTAATAACCTTTCCGGGTAATTCTTCCCTTTAATTGTCGCGTTTATCCTCCTCCACCCAATCCTAAAAATTAACTATGTATACCGGGAGTTAAGGGTCGGTAAGAAAAACATGTGCCAAATTTGTACATTCCTCAAAAAAAAGGGAGGACTCCCCTTAAAACTTCGGTTTAAGATTCCCCAATAACTCCCGGAGATTTCCGGCCAAATTCAACTGGGGGATAAAAAATGGAACGAAAACTGCATAAAATCAAAGGCGGAAGAGGTTTTATCGAGTTTTCACCTTTGATGATCATAAATCTATGTTAGCAGAATAAAAGGAAGACCTCCTGAAAAGGCTGATTTTTTTTCTTGCCATCTGCTTTGGGACCACTGGCTGCGGCGGGTTTATCATAAAGAGTTTGCCATCCTCTTATTCGCCCCCCCCTCAACCAGTTCCCGGCGTATCTGCTTTCCAGTTTAATCCGCTGGAGCCGTACGGGGACCGAAAAGAAACAAACGAAAGAAATTTAGAGCTGGCCGAACCTATTAAAACGTCCAATGCGGCAGAGGCTGGGGGGTGGACTGAGCCTGAATTGTTGGGAAATCAATGCCTAATTTCAGGATTGCTCCCCATGGAACCCATCAGATTCGCCAGGGCGGAATTTTCTTTTTCTCCATCTGATGATCTGACGGAGAGGGAAGGTATTCCGTCGGATAAGAAACTTCACAAAATGGTTAGCGGGGCAGAAAAAACCGAAGCCCATCTTGATCTTCCCATTAATAAGTCCCCGGAAAAAATTCTCGACGCTAAGGATTCGGAGACTCTTATTCTTCCAGCAAACATCGGGGAAAAAGAAGAGGCTTTCCCCGGGGAACCTGTGGAGTCCCGGGAAGATGAAGCTCCTTTATTGACCTTTCCCTTATCGATGGCCACCCCCGAGCCTCCCGCCGCAAGCCCGAAGCCTCCTTCGCCCGCCCTAACCGCCTTCCCTTCCTTGCTCAATAGCAGGGTGGGAGACTTTGTCGTTTTCTTCCAAAAACAGGCTGATTCTTTCTTCGTGAGGTCGCTGGGCCGGTCGACCCTCTACGCTGACATGATGAAGAAAATCTTCCGGGAGAAGGACCTGCCGGAAGAACTCTTTTACCTGGCTCTAATTGAAAGCGGCTTTAATCCCAGAGCCTTCTCCAGGGCTAAGGCCAGCGGCATCTGGCAGTTCATCGGGAAAACCGCCAAGCGCTTCGGCCTTAAAGTGGACAAATGGGTGGATGAACGAAGGGATCCTGAAAAAGCCACCTATGCCGCGGCGGAATACCTGAAGAGTCTCTATGTCCTGTTCAAAGACTGGGATCTGGCCGCCGCAAGCTATAACGCCGGGGAAGGCAAAATCTTAAAGGCCATTAAGAAGGCTAACAGCCAGGATTTCTGGAAGGTCTCCCAGCAGCGCTTTTTGAAAAAGGAGACGAAAGAATACGTCCCCATGTTTCTGGCCGCGGTCACCATCGCCCAGGACCCTCAAAAGTACGGCTTCCAGAATATCGAATATTCTCCTCCCCTGGTTTATGAGAAAGTAACCGTTCCGCCGACCACCAGCTTGGTCAAGATCGCCAAGGCGGCCAAGTCGGATCTGTCCGTTATTAAAATCCTCAACCCGGCGCTGAAAAGAGGAAAGACTCCCCCCCATTCTTCTTTTGAGATCAAGCTTCCTCCGGGGAAAAAGGAGGTCTTCGAAAATAATTTTAAGGGCCTCAGAAAAGTTCTGGTGCAAAGCAAGAAACACCGCGTTCGCCTGGGGAAGAATCTGGCGGGGAGGTAAATGGGTTTAGAGGGAGGGCGGTAAGACACGCGGCCCGGTCGTGATGGAAAAAAGTTAAAAAAAATTAAGAAGTGCCGATTTTATAGAAGGGAATTAAAGAAGCAGGGGGTAGATCATGGCCGGATTGGTTTTTTTCTTGGTTTTTTTTCTCTTCTTCGGATCGGATTCTTTTGCTCAGATTTACAAGTATGTGGACAAGAAGGGCACGGTCTGTTTTACCGACAACCCCCCTTCTTCTCTATTTAAAGAAGGAGTTTCCCATAAGGAACAAAAAGAAATAGATGAAAGCAACCAAAGGAAAGGAACCAGGTCGGAAATAAAAGACATAATACAATTAGGCCATGAGATTCTCGAAAAAGAATTGGCGAAACCTCCCGGGAAACAAAATCGCCGCTTAATCCGGGAAATGACGGAAATTTTATACGGGGATGGATCCAGTAAAAAGTCGAAATAAGTGCAGGCCTCATCACGCCATCGAGGCTTTTGGGGAAAAATATTTGCAGGAATTTATTTCCGCAGCTCCGATACAACTCTTTGCACAACTTCTTGGGCCAGGCCTATATGGGCGGCGGGATCCATCATCTTGGCCAATTGCGCCGGGCTAAAAACTTTTTTCACCTCAGGGTCTTCCTGGATGACCTCCAGAAACGATCTTCCCTCTTGAACGGCCTTCATGGAAAGTTCATAAACGGCGTCATGGGCTTTCTGCTTGCCAATTTTTTCCCCCAAGGCAAACATGAAGGTCTCAGACATGATCAGTCCCCTGGTCAAATCCAGGTTTTGCAGCATCCTCTCCGGATAGACTTTCAGACCGGCGAGCAAAGTTTTAGCATTATTGAGAGCCGCGCTGAATACCATGCAGGATTCCGGGAGGATTAAAAACTCGCAACGCCACGTTCCGATGTCGCGTTCGTGTTCGGTCTCCATGGCCTCCAGCATCGTCCCCGCATAGGAACGAAGAATCTTCCCGAGGGCCATGGTTTCTTCACTCAAGTTCGGATTCCGCTTGTGGGGCATGGTGCTGCTGCCCACCGTTCCTTCTTTGATTGGCTCTTCGACTTCCCCGAATTCCGGTTTCATCAAAACCCGGGTCTCGTTGGCGATCTTGGCCAACGTGGATCCGGCCATCGCCATCCAGCTCAGGAACTCCCCGAAGTGATCGCGAGCGGCATGCCAGCAAATTAGCGGGGTGGATAGGCCAAGCCTTGCCATTACCCGATCCTGGACTTCTATTCCTTTGGGGCCAAAGCTGGCAAACGTTCCCGCCGCTCCTGTAAGGTTGCCCACTAACAGCCGCGGTTCCAGTTCCTCAAGCCGCTTAAGATGCCGGGCCACCTCGGCGGCCCAAACCGCTGCTTTGAACCCGAAGGTAATGGGTACGGCGTGCACCCCGTGCGTTCTCCCGGCCATGGGGGTCTTTTGATACCTTTCCGCTAAGTCCAAAGCGCCCTTCAGAATGGCTGTTAAGTCCCTTTTGATCAGGACCAGGGCCTCCCGGATCAAAAGGACCATGGCGGTATCGATGATATCTTGAGTCGTTGCCCCGAAATGAATATACTGGCCGCTTTCACCGGGGCAATTTTTCTCCAGCACCTTCAGCACGGAAACCAGGTAATGGCCGGCTTTTTTTTGGACCTCCTGGACTTGGCCCAGATCTATCTTTTCGGCCCTGGCTTGTTCTTTAATCAAGGGGACAACCCTGGCGGGAATCAACCCCAATTCCCCTTCAGCCTCGGCCAGGGCCGCTTCCACATCCAGGATTTTTTGCAGGTAATTAATTTCGCCAAAGACGAGCTTCATTTCCGGGGTAACAAATTTATTGCCGAATAATTGGTAAGTCATGGGATGGAAATTCATGGAATGTCCTTTCTAAGAGGGCTCAAGGATTCAAGGGAAAAGCGATTATTTCACTGGACCTCTTGAATCCATGAATTCTCGAATCCTCTCAGTGGCTTTTGATGCCGCTTAGCAGGTCGGTCAGGGTGGTGATCTTTTTCAGGGTCTCTAAATTCTCGACGATCTCTATGGTTTTTTCCGCTTCCCTTTTCGGCTGTATCCCTTTTACGCACTGCCGGTATTTGTTCCTCACTTCCTCCGGCGTTAGGGGATTTCCGGAAGTGCCCTTGGCTTCGTCCACTGTCTTGGTAAACGATCTCCCATCCTTCATGAAAATCTTCACGGTTGTGGAAGGATTGCCCGAATTCTCGATGGTGCTCAAGTCGGGACGGATTGCAAAGGTTGTTTTCTCGATTATTCTTTGAATCTTGGGGTCTTGAACTTTTCCATCCTTAAATTGGGGGAGTTCGACCTTCCTCTCCAGCAGGGCTAAGGCCATACAGAACTCCATGCTGAACTTTCCTTCCAGAGCTGTCCGGGGCCGCGAATGGATGAGCATCTGGGGAGTGGTATAGCTTCCGGAACATTGGATGGATTCTACATCCTCCGCCAGGATGCTGTTATGCGTCGCCATTTCCAGCATGGCGTCAATTGCCGGATGGGTCCGGGCACAGCTCGGGTAGCGTTTGAGTCCAACGCCCGGAGAAACGATATCGAAAGGCCCTCCCAGATTGGCTACGATTTTAGCCAAATCATACTTCCCCGGACCGGCGAAACCATGGGCATAACCGAGCTTCCCTTCGACAATCCCGCTGTCGGCAGTATATCCCCGTTGGGCCAGTTTAGCCGCAATCACCCCATTTTTAGCTGCCTGCCCGGCATGCAAGGGTTTGGTCATGGTCCCGAAATTTTGCCGCAGTCCGGAGGCCAGGGAGGCGGCAATTCCCAGGGCGAAGCCTACTTTTTCGGGGGAGAGTTTGAGCAGTTTAGCCGAAGCCGCCGCTGCTCCCATGACTCCCAGGACGGCTGTAGGATGCCATCCTCCTTCAAAGAGATGTGGGTTTAGACCTGCCCCTAATTTCGCCTCCAACTCAAAGCCGATGAGGTAGGCTTCCAGGACTTCTTTTCCCGGAGCCTTTTTCTCTTCCCCCACGGCCATGGCAGCAGGAAGCACCGGAACCGTAGGATGCCCCCGCAGGGTCCGGTTGATGTCATCGTAATCCAAGGCATGACCGAAAGCTCCGTTGGCGAGTGCGGCCAGAGGAGAAGAGGTCTTAAATTTCTTTCCCCAGACACTCGCCCGGGGATGCCCTCCCGTCTCTTTTAAGAATTCAGTCATGATTCTGGCCAGAGGGTCCCTGGAACCCCCTAAAGCGACTCCTAAGCAATCGAGGATGGCTCTTTTCCCAATTTCTCGGGCCTCCAGGGGAATTTGGGCGAGATTCGTGTTAACAACAAATCTGGCCAGTGTCTCCGTAACTTCCATGGCCCGCTCCTTTTAGATGGTTTTTATCGCGCCTTTTTGGATGAGGAAGTCAATCTTCTCCGCCGGATAGAGGAGGATGTCGGTTAGAACCTCCCGGGTGTGCTCTCCCAGGCGAGGAGGCCGGGTGAAGGTAGCCGCCGGAGTTTTTTGCATTTTCAAGGGATTGCCAAGGGATTTGATTTTATCATCGGCCGGACCGTCGATCTCCACGACCATTTCCCTGGCCAAGACTTGAGGATCGGATAGAACCCGATCAAGAGTATTAATGGGTCCTGCGGGTACCCCGGCCCTATGAATCGCTTCCAACCATTCATCTCCGCTACGGGTCATAAGATGGCTTTCCATCATGGAGATCAGAAGCGATTTATTCTCCAGGCGTTTGAGGCGGCTGGCAAAAAGGGGATCCTCGGCCCATTCGGGCTTGCCGATGGCCTGGCAGAGCCTCTGGAAGTGGTGGTCCTGGTGGGCTACGATCACGATCTGAATGTCCTTGGTCTTAAAGGCCTGGTAAGGAACCAAGGATTGATGTCCCGATCCGATGGGGCCGGGAATCTTTCCGGAGTTGAAGTAATACTGGGCGATGTAGGTTAATAGGTAAACCTGCCCGTCCAGGAGAGAGACCTCCAGCCGCTGACCCTCGCCGGTCTTTTGGCGGTGAATGTAAGCGGCCAGGATTCCGTGAACGGCCAATAATCCTCCTACGAGGTCGCCAAGGGGAATTCCGGCCCGGACCGGGGAACCTCCCGGCTCGCCGGTGATCGACATGCCCCCGCTCATCGCCTGGACGATAAGATCATAACCCGGCCGGTCGCGATAAGGGCCGTTATATCCAAAGGTGGAGATGGAGCAGCAGATAATCTGCGGGTTGACCTTTTTCAGATTCTCATAATCGATCTTTAGCCGCTCGGTTACTCCCGGCCGGTAATTGTCGTAAACCACGTCCGCCTTGGCCACGAGATCATAAAGGACCTGCCGGCCTTCCGGGGATTTGAGGTTGATGGCCACGCTCTTCTTGTTGCGGTTGATCGACCAGAAATAAGCGCTGTTCTCCCCATAATAATAAGGAGGAGCCACCCGCGTTTCGTCCCCGCTCAGGGGTTCAATTTTTAGAATCTCAGCCCCCAGATCTCCCATGAGCATCGAGCCGGAAGGCCCGGCCAGCATCATGCTCAAGTCGATGATCCGGATTCCCTGAAGGGGACC
>CAZIDC010000118.1:6599-8258 GCA_964537885.1 uncultured Syntrophaceae bacterium
GGGTTCAAGGGAAAAGAAATTAAAAGTGACGCTTTTCACTCGAACCCTTGAACCCAAGGCCCCTCGACCCCTTTCCGGTTTTTATAGGGCGGCGGCCCGGTATTCGCCGAAGACCTCCCGGAGCACATCGCATATCTCTTGCAGAGTGGCATAAGCCTTAACGCATTCGATAAAATGCGGAAGCAAATTAATTTCTTCTTTGGCCGCCGCCTGTCTTAATTCCTTGAGCAAGCGGGTCACTTCCCTGTTGTCGCGGGTTCTCTTTATTTCATTTATTTTTTCGATCTGCTTCTGTTCGGCGCTGTCCCGCCGTTCCGGGTCGTACGGATGGGGAACCAAGCGGCTGGTCGTCACCTCCAGTTCACTCTCCCCCGTAAAACAGTTTATCCCGATGATCAAGTCCTTCCCTTCATCAAGCCTCTTCTGCCGTTCATAAGCGCTGCGGGCCACTTCCCGCTGCATATACCCATTTTCGACGGCTGCCACCGCTCCGCCCATCGCTTGAATTTTCTCGAATTCCATCCAGGCGGCCTTCTCGACTTCATCGGTGAGCGTTTCCATATAATAAGATCCGGCCAGGGGGTCGGTTACGTCCACTAAGTGGGCTTCATGCTGTAAGATGCGGCTGGCATCTTCGCTCAACTGGATGGCTTCCAGGCTCCAGCCCAAACCCATTGGTTCGTCAAAAGGAGGATTACAGTTGGGCGGTCCCCCGGCCAGGGCCGCGGCAATGCCGCCGACGATCGAGCGGGTCAAATTGTTGATCGGGCGCTGAACCGTGCAGTTTACCCGGCCGCAGTGGGCGGTGGAGGCCACGCGGAGAAGCATGGAGCGCTCATTCTTGGCCCCGAATTTTTCCTTTAAAATTTTAGCCCACATTCTCCGGGCCGCCCGGTGAAAGGCGATCTCTTTGAAAAATTCCATGCTCCCGCCAAAGGCATTAAAACTAAAGCGGGGAGCAAAGTCGTCCACGGCCAGGCCGGCATTGACCCCTTCCTGCAGATAAGCCGCCCCGATGGCCATGCTGAAGGCTAAATCCTGTTCCCGTGTGGCCCCGGCCTCGCGCATGTGGAAACCTCCCATGCTGGTGATGTTAACGTTGGGAAGATGTTTCACAAAGAAAACCAGGCTGTCCCGAAACATGCGGATGGAAGGGCGGGGAGGAAAGATGTAGGTCCCCCGGGCGACAAATTCCTTGAGAATGTCGTTTTGGGGAGTGGCCCGGATTTTTTCCCGGGGGATCCCCCGTTTATCCGCCAGGGCTAAGTACATGGCCATGATGATATTGGCCGGGGCGTTGATCGTGAAGTTGGAGGCGGTCCGGTCGATGTCGTTCTCCCCGGAGAAAGCTTCGAAGATGATCTCCATATCCCGCAGCGTATCTACCGCAACCCCAACCCGGCCCACCTCCCCCGTGGCCAAGGAATTGTCGGAGTCATAGCCGCACTGGGTCGGCAGGTCAAAAGCGACGTTCGGGCCGGCCCTCTGCCCTAACTTCTTCATGTGCAGATAATAATCCCTCGTATCCTCCGCCGACCCATAGCCCGAATACCTCCCGGCTCTGACTAATCCAGGAGCCTGAGCAATGGACCCTGAACCCCGCTCCCCGGTCCGGTAAGGAAAGGTGGGAAACGTTCCGGCGGTAAAAGGATATTGCCC
>CAZIDC010000119.1:0-8203 GCA_964537885.1 uncultured Syntrophaceae bacterium
TGATATTCTCCGAAGACTTCCCGCAGCACCTGACAGATCTCTCCAATGGTAGTTTGGAGCTTTACGGCCTCGATGACCGGGAACATTAAATTTTCCGTTCCCTCAGCGGACTTGCGGATTTGATCCAGGGCCGTCTGGACTTTCTGATTGTCCCGTTCTTTCTTGATCGCGGCCAAATTCGCCAATTGCCTTTTTTCCACGGTGGGATCGAAAGCCATTCCACCTTCTACCGGCTCTTCTTCTTCGATGAATTTGTTGACCCCGACAATGACCCGTTTTCCGCCTTCCACATCCTGCTGATACTGGTAGGCGCTGCGGGCGATTTCCTGTTGCGGGTATCCTTGTTCAATGGCTTTTACGGCCCCGCCTATCGTATCAATCTTCTCCAAAATTTTCCATACTTCTTCCTCAATCTGATTGGTCAGATATTCTACGTAATAAGACCCTGCCAAGGGGTCGATCACATCGCCGAGACGGGCCTCCATCCGCAGAATCCGGGGTGTGTCATCGGCAATCCGCCGGGGACGCTCCGTGTAAAGTCCAAGGGCTTCGTCATAAGCAACGGCATATCCTCCGCCCATGCATCCCCCTAAGAGAGTAGACATGGCCTGGACAGTAGCCCGGACAATGTTATTCAAGGGTTTTTTCACGGTGAAGGTGTGGGCCGCATTGCCCGAAGGATAGCGGAGACGGCAGGAATCCGGATCCTTAGCTCCGAATCGTTCCCTCATGAGTTTAGCGTAAATTCGGCGGGCGGCCCGAAACTTGGCCACTTCACTGAAGAAATGGCTCCCACAACCTCCGAGGTAACTCAGGCGGGGGGCAAATTCATCGATCTGCAAACCGGCTTTGAGCCCGGCCTCGACATAAGCAATAGTGTTGGCGAACATAAAGGCTAACTCTTGAGCCGCCGTAGCCCCTGCTTCCCGGATGTGATAGCTGCTGATGGAAATGACATTGAAACGGGGTAAAAATCTGGTCCCATAGACCAAAGAGTCGGCCACTAAGCGCATGGACGGCCCGGGAGGAAATATATAGGTTCCCCGCGCAACGTACTCTTTGAGGATGTCATTCTGGGTAGTGCCGCTGAGGCGGTTTAAGAAAACCCCTTTTTTTTCCGCGAGGGCAACGTACATGGCCAAAATGACGACCGTTTGGGCGTTGCAGGTAAACGAGGTGCGCAGATTCTCTAAGGGCAGGCCCTGGAAGGCGTCGAAGATGGCCTCCATGTCCCGCAGGGTGCAGCAGGCTACGCCGATCCTGCCGACTTCCCCTTCGGCCCGAGGATGGTCGGAATCATAGCCGATCTGAGTGGGTAAATCGAAGGCCACGCTTGGTCCGGTGAAACCCTTGGAAACCAGAAATTTAAAATGCTCGCGGGTATCCTCGGGAGTGCCGAAACCGGAATAGCGCGCCCGGGCTCCCACTAAAAATTCCGCGGGAATGGCCGTGGGATGGGTGGACATGGTAAAGGGATAATCTCCGGGGAATCCCAGATCCCGCGCCTGATCGAAATCCGGGATGTCGAGCGGAGTGTAAAATTGTTTCGGAAAGTGATCGGCCTTCATTTTGATCTTGTCCAGGCTCTTTTGCAGACAGACTTCTTTCCAGTTATCCCGTTTTTTTTCCAATTCCTCCATCTTGGTTTTATCGAACATCCCAAGACCTCCTTCTCCATCTTCTACAGGTTCTTAAGGCGTTCCTTCTCGGCCATGGTCTTGAGTAAGGAAAGCATTCCGCCTTGAGAAACGATTTCCAGGATGTCTTTGTCTAAGGCTTGACCGTTAAGGGTGACGTACGCGGAAAGGTTTTTTACCCGCGCCCGCAAGATGTTCAATTCAGCCTTCTCTCTTTCCTGAGCAGAAAACTACTACGCCCGGAATCCTTTCCCCGGAACGGATCCAAATAGATTTTCATCGGGCAGGAAGAGGGTTAAGGCGATCTCCGATCATGGCCCAAACTGTTGTTGTCAGCTACTGTAGAAAAGGGATGGGTTTTTGTCAATATTTTTTGTTTGATCTCAATTCTTCGGATAACTTTTGGGCCTGCGCCAGATCGAACTTCGCGCCGATTGCAGCAAAGATCGATTCGGCCTTCTTTAGATGGACGGGATCTTCCAGTCGCTGGCCCATTTCCAGGCGCGTCAGCCCTAATTCGTAAAAGGCCCCCAGCCTTTCGGCCAGCGCCAGACTTTTCTGCCACTGCTGCTGCGCGCTGGGATGGTTGTTCCTGAGCCACTCGTACGTACCTTGCATGCGGTGGGCCACCACCAAGGCTCCACGGTCGAACTTGCCCTGCTTGAGCGCCACCCGGCAGGCTTTTGCGGCCTTCCTCAAAGAGATTTGCCGGTCTATTCCTTCTCCTTTCTCTGCGGCTGCTAAGTAGGCTTGGGCTAAATACAAACGCACGGGCACGCAAGAAAAACCCCGCAAACGCTGGTTGTCGATCAGTTGACCGCTTTCTTCCAAGACGGCAACCGCCTGTTGGACTTCCCCCCGGCGGAGGTAGCATCGTCCAAGAATACCACTGGCGTAGCTGATGACTTGATAATCAGGGACGCATCTTAGCAATTCAAGAGCCTGAACCATTTTGGCAACGGCGGTCTCCAACTCTCCGGCCTGGTCAAGGGTTGCGGCCAACATAAACAATCCCCAACCCCAGGCCTGGTGATCTCCGGCGTCCCGACTTACCTGGATTACTTCCTCACCAAGATTTAAGCGGTCAGGAATATTTGGCGGAATCCATAGCAAGCTTTGAGCCATTTTAACGCTGGCCCAGCTGCGCAAATGCCCTGCTTCCCAATACCCCCTGGCCGAGCGGCGATAATGTTCGAGGGCTTTGGCCCCATCCCCCAAGGCGTGGTGTTCATGCAAGGCCAGGCCGAAATAGGCCTGCCCGATCGCTATGGGTTTCTGAATGCGCTCAGCCAGAGCCACGGCCCGGCCATGATAATAGCGAGCCAGCCTGGTTACTGGAACGGTGTTAAAAGCCAGACCGACCCCCATGGAAGCCAAGACCACTTCCACAGAGAAACCGAACCGCTCCGCGAGATTCAATATCAACAAGGAATCAAGAAGCAAACAGTGGGGAGCCATGAAATAATCCATCCAGGCCATAACCGAATATATCTGGCAAATTTCCTGCGAGGTACTTTCTCTTGCCTCAGGCTTATTCTTCTTAAAAAACCCGGGAAGGAGAAGATGGCCCATCTGGCGGATCAGTTGTTTAACTATGGCCAGTTGGACACCCCGCCGGGTTTGCGGGTAAGGCTTTCCCAGGGAGATCAATCCCCGGAGCAGGTACTCTCGGCCTAACTGGTTTTGCCCGCGGCGGAACAATGCTTCTCCCATCTTGCGTTCCAATATCGCCCGCTGCCAAGGGTCCCAGCGGTTCCCGAAGGCCCGGGTATGGGCTGTTAGGGCCAGGCGGTAATGCTCCAAGGCTTCCGCATCGGCCGCAATTTTACCCGCCTGGTCGCCAGCCTTGAACAGATAATCCTGGGCCTTCTCCCATTCTTCAGCCCGCGTGTAATGGTAAGCCAGCAAACCATAGAATTCGTCCAGACGTTCTGCAAAGAGCGTCTCCATGCACTCCCCCACGCGCCGATGCAAATCCCTGCGGCGTTGCAGCAGGATGCTTTCATAGGTGGCTTCCTGCACTAAAGCGTGTTTGAAGATGTATTCCAACTCCGGGGCCCGGCCTTTTTCCCGGATGATTTCGAGGTCCTGCAGGGCGGCAAGGTGGCGATCCAATTCCTGCCCGGGTTCGGCAACATTCTGCAGCACCCGGTAAAAAAAGATCCTGCCGATGACCGCGGCCAGTTTCAGGACTTGCTTTACCTCTTCCTCCATCCGGTCGATCCGGGCCATGATTACGCCTTGAAGAGTATCGGGGATGTTGACCCGTTCCACTCCAATTGTGACCCGCCATCGGCTCGTGGCCTTATCCCGCATTAGGGCACCGAGGTCAATCAACTCGCGGACCACTTCCTCCAGGAAGAATGGATTCCCCTCGGCCTTCTGCAGAATCCCATCGCGCAGGCGGGCCGGCAGGTCGTCCATCTTCAGCAAATTATGGACCAATTGGGTACTCTCAACCGGAGACAAGGGCTCCAGAAAAATCTCCGTGTAGCAATGGGCGTATTCCCTAAGTCCAATTTCCCGCAGGCGAGCAATGGGGGTCTCGGGATCAGGCCGGCCCACGCCGCAGAGAAGAAGGGGCACCTCGCGCACCAGCGGCAGCAGGTGTTCCAGCAGCAAAGTGGATGAGTGGTCGCTCCAATGCACGTCTTCAAAAATCAGGACCAGCGGGCGCTCCTGGGCCAAGCGGGCAAAGAATAGGCGGGCCGTGCGGAAAACCTGCCGGCCCATAGTTTCCCCATCCAAGTATTTGACTCGTTCCGCCAGATCTCCCGGAACGTCGAGCGTCAGGAGCGCGGCCAAGTAGGGAAGAATTTCGGCCGCATCTTCCGGGAACAGGGCGTTGACCCGACTGGCCAGTTTGGACCAGCGCTTCTCCTCCCCGTCCTCGGCAGTTATACCGGCATCGGCCTGGATGATCTCCCGGAAAGGCCAGTAACTGATGGACTGGCTGAAAGAGAGGGCTCGGCCTTCCAGCCACTGTAACGGTTTTTGGGCCGCTTGCCGTCTCACCTCGGCCACCAAGCGGGATTTGCCGAGGCCGGCTTCCCCGATGATGGACACCAGGCTGCCGCTACCGGACATCAGCCGTTGTACGCAGCCGAGGAACGCCGCAGCCTCCCGGTCCCGTCCGACAAGCGGAGAACTGATTCCTCTCCCCTCCAGGCCGCGCGCGGATACCGGTTGGGCGCGAACGTCCAGGAGCTTATAAACCGGTAACCGCTCGGCCTTCCCCTTCAACCGCAGGGGGCCGAGGGTTTTAAAGGTGAAGAGGTGATGAGTCAGCCGGTAAGTATCCGGACCGACCAGGATCTCCCCCTGTTGGGATAGGTTTTCCAAATGCGCCGCCATGTTGACGGCATCGCCCATAACCGAGTAGTCTTTCCGGCCGGGCGCACCGACTCCTCCGGCGATGACCAAGCCGGTATTGATGCCAAAGTGGGCGCCCAGGTTTGTGCCATGAGCGGCATTGAAAGCGGCGATGGATTCCTGCATCTTGAGGGCGGCGAAGAGCGCCCGTTCCGGGTCGTTTTCGTGGGCAAGGGGCGCTCCGAAAAGCACCATGATTCCGTCGCCGATGAACTTGTCCACTACCCCGCCGTACCGGGTCACAACCGGTACCAACTGTTCAAAACAGGCGTTCATCAGATCGCGGACCTGTTCCGGGTCCATGGTTGCGGCAAGGCCGGTGAATCCGGCAATGTCGGCGAACATGATGGTAATGAGTTTCCGTTCTTCTGGAAGGTCCGGAGATTCTTTATGGTCGGGAGGGGATTCCCCAGCAAAGGTTGGCTTGCCTTGCCTCTCCAATCCTGTCTTCGTTTGTTCCACTGGACAAACTCCGGGGTTTCGAGGAAGTCGACTATTGCCCTATTAAAAAAGGATTGCTTTCCGCGCCACCTGGGTAAAAAAAGGACAGGACTACAGGCCGGAACCTATCCCATAATGGCGATGATGTCAAGAAATTTCCATAGACCTTTTCCCCTTGACACCCAACCCCCTTCTTTGTATATTCAACCCGCCCGAAAGCGAGTTTCGATCAATCAATTTAAGCCCCCTCACCCTTTCCCTCTTCCGCGGAAGCTGGGAAAAAATTGGGGTAGGGGAACGGATAGGCTTCACTCATGTCCAGGGGCCAGAAAAATTCGCTTGCCAAAATGATGCGGTGCTCTCCTTGTTGCCGGCAGGAGAATCAACTTCGGTTAGGCCCGAAGGCCAATCCCTATGTATCTACATGGTTTTGTTCCAAGTTGCCGGCGTCCCTTCGCGGAAGGCAGGGTATCCGTTGTGGATCATTCCTGTCCCCCCGATTTTGGTCCGCCTCAGGCGGACGAATTTTTCCGACCCCTGGACAACAAGAGAGGTGGGGATTTTGAAATGACCAGGAGAAAGGAGGGAGTAGATGAAAGTGGGAGTTCCGGAAAAGTGGGACATGGAATACGACGTTGTCGTCGTGGGCTGGGGATCGGCGGGAACCGCTGCGGCAGTCACGGCTCATGACCAAGGCGCCAAAGTTTTGCTTTTAGAGAAGATGCCCGATGGCGGCGGCAATAGCAGGATCTGCGGGGGGAATATAATCATTCCCAAGGGGAAAGAATTCCTCGAATACCTTAAAACCCTCAGTTTCAAAACTACCGAAACAGAAATTCTGGAAACCTTCGTTGAATACGCCTTGAAAAATGGAGACTGGATCCGGGAGATGGGGGGAGATGTTCAGGTGTTTACCCCTCTGGAGGTTGCTTATCCTTCCATGCTTGGGGGGGCAGGTTTTCCCCATATCCGGGGAGCGGAGACCGTAGTCAAGTACAACATCAAGGGAACCTTGCAAGAGGGGAAACCTTCTCAGCGTCTTTGGAAATTTCTGTCCGGGCTGGTAAACCAGCGGGGAATTTCGGTCTTAACCAAGGCTCCCGCCAAAGGACTGATTCCCAATGCCCAGGGGGAGGTCATCGGAGTGGTGGCCGAGAAGGAAGGGAAAACGATTTACATAAAGGCTCGCCGGGCGGTCATCCTGACTTGCGGTGGATTTGAGAACGATCCGAAATTTAAATGGGACTATATGCCGGTAAAACCTCTCATGTATTTGGGAACTCCAGGCAACACCGGGGACGGAATCCGGATGGTCCAGAAGGTCGGCGGCGACATCTGGCATATGACCCGTCTTTCTTGCCTGATCGGTTTCAAAGCTCCCGAGTTTGAAGCGGCTTTCTGGGTATCCTTCCTCAGCGAAGGATTCATCTTCGTGGACAAGTATGGCCGAAGGTTTGTCAACGAGGCCGGTATCGAAATCCACGAATACTACCGGGAGCTCTCCAACTTCGACACCGAGAAGATGGAGTTCCCCAGGGTGCCCCTATGGGCCATCTTTGACGAACCCACCCGACGCCGAGGCCCATTGAGCCGGGGAACGGCCGGCTATAACCGCGACCTGTACACCTGGAGCCTCGACAACTCCGTGGAGATCGAGAAAGGGTGGATCCAGAAGGGGAAGGATGTCGCCGGGCTGGCCTCTAAGATTGCAACGGATCCCAAAGTCTTGGAGGAAACCGTGAGCCGGTTTAACCGGTTCTGCCAGGCGGGAAAAGACGAGGATTTCGGCCGGGCCAGGGAAGATCTCCGGGTCCTGGAGCCACCCCTTTATGCCATGCAACTCTGGCCCGCTTTGATCAATACTCAAGGAGGACCCCGGCGGGATAAAGAGGCGCGAGTCCTCGATCCCGATGGGAAAGCCATTGCGCGGTTATACGCCGCCGGTGAACTCGGCTCGATATGGGGCTTCCTCTACCAGGGGGCCTGTAATATCGGGGAGTCTTTGGTTTTCGGGCGGATCGCGGGTAAGAATGCAGCCGCAGAAAACCCCTGGTCTTGAGATCGATCCGATGGACATCACCCTGAGCGAAAAAACCTTTGAGGTAAAAGCTTCCCGGGATCGGGTTTGGCGGCTGATTGGCAAGGTTATTTTCAGCAGCCTGCCGGGCTTGGAAAACATGGAGATCCTCGATGAAAATACCTTCCGCGCTCTTCTCAAAATGAAGTTATTTGGGTTGGGAATAGATCTAAAATTACAGGGGGAGATGGTCGATATGCTTCCCCCGGAGTCTTTTGCGGTAAGACTTCTTCTTGAGGGGCCGGGAGGATTATTCGAGACCGGCCAGAAGGTATCCTTTGTTATGACGCCGGGGGATAACAACTGGACCCGTGTCTCCTGTAAAGCCATCGTGGAAAACCTGGGATTTTTCCCCCGGCTTATTCTCCTCGGGCAGGCCCGGCACTTTGCCCAGTCCACTTTTGAGTCGATTGAAAAGCGCCTGAAGGAGTTGGCTTGACCCCGTTTGGGATTCGGGGTTTCGGGTTTGATCCTTTTTGCTTTTAGGCATTATCCAAAGGGAATGGCGGAAAAGAGAAAGTAAAGACTTATTGCGCGATCATCAAGTTAAGCCCCCTCACCCCTCTCCTCTCCTCCGCAAACGGGGAAGCTGTGAAAAAATTCAAATCTGGATGGGGAAAACCCTTCTTGTTGTCCGGGGGTCGGAAAAATTCGCGCCGCCAAAATCGGGGGGACA
>CAZIDC010000120.1:0-8131 GCA_964537885.1 uncultured Syntrophaceae bacterium
GGGGCGTTTGTTCTGAGTGAACTTACGAGTATTTTCCCATTTCCGGCAAATCCTCAGAATAAGCTGCACGGACCACCGCCGATGTCGTCACCCCAAGGAAGCGCGCCACCTTCGCTGCCGGATATCCCAGTTTCCCCGCCGCCAACACGGTCCGCATCCTTTCGGAAAATCTTTGTCCCTTCAATTCCTCGCCCCATCACATGATGCAACGTTCCCGGTCCATCCAATCTTGGCTGTCTGGGCATACCCGTCTTATATCCTTTATCCTTTTCCCCTCTCTCTGTCAAGTCAATTCAGAAACTACGTCCCCTATACACGCTATACAACGTGGTCAACCAGGGGGAACCTGGGGAAGAACCGGGTGTCCTGCGATCAATGCCACCCCAACGCGGCCAACACCTACCCGGAAACTTATCCCAAATTTCAGAGGCGGTTGGGCAAGGTGGTGAAGCAGCAGAAATTGATCAACTGGTGCATTCAAAATCCGCTGAAAGGGGATCCCCTGCCTTTGGATGATCCGAAATTGACGGCCATCGAGTCCTACATAATCTACGAGCGCCGCGGCGTCCCCTTGGCCCCCGGCAAGCATTAAAAAACTCCGCCGTGAATGGAAGCCGGCATTCCGCAATCAACATTTCGCAATTCCCGAGGCCCGCCCGTTTCATTGCTTGTATCATGAGGGCGGAACCCGAATGCGGTGATGCTCCCCCGGGAACCGGGAGGGGGATGAGGAACGGGTTTGGATAGGATCCGCGCTGGAGGCAGGGCGGGGTAAGTCAGATGGCAAGGTAGGTACGGCCGATTTTCTCATCTTTCAGGAACTCCTGAACTGTCCCCTCATATTTGATCGTTCCTTTCTCCAGGATGTAGAGCCGGTCGCTCAGTTGGAGGGAGAACCTTTGGTTTTGTTCGCAGAGGAGGATCGTCATTCCCTCCTGACGCAGTTTGGCGATCTGCTCCCCGAGCTGATGAACCACGAGGGGGGCCAGACCTTCGGAGGGCTCGTCCAGCAGGAGAAGGTCGGGATTGCTCATGAGCGTCCGGGCGATGGTGAGCATCTGCTGCTCCCCCCCGCTTAAATACCCACCCCTCCGGCTCTGGATGGGCTTCAGGGCCGGGAAGAGGTCAAAGACCCTTTCCAGGGTCCAGACGTTTTGCTCTTTCCTGCCCGGCTGGATGGCCACGTCAAGGTTTTCCCACACGGTCAAATCGGAAAAGATCCTCCGATCCTCGGGGACAAAACCGATTCCCAGCCGGGAAATCTCGTAGGTCGGCTTCCCGGCGATCTCTTCGCCCCTCCACTTGATGGAGCCGGATTTCGGGGGCGTCAGACCCATGATGGACCTGAGGGTCGTGGTCTTCCCCACTCCGTTCCGCCCCAGGAGGGAGATGACTTCCCCCTCTTGAACCTTCAGGGAAACGCCGAACAGTATCTGGCTCAAACCGTAGGCCGTGTATATATCGTTGACCTCAAGAATCATCGACGTTCCCCCAGGTAGACCTTCTGGACTTCGGGATTCCCGTGGACCTCCTCGGGAGTCCCCTCGGCGATCAGCCGCCCCTGGTGCAGGACCATGATCCGCTGGGAAATGGAGAAGACCACCTCCATATCGTGCTCCGTGAAGAGAAGGGTGAGCCCTTTCTCCCGGGTGATCTTCCCGATCAATTCCATGGTTTGGTGCGTCTCTTGGGCGGACATTCCCGCCGTCGGTTCATCCAGAAGGAGAAGCTCGGGCTCGCTGGCCAGGGCGATCCCCAGTTCCAGCTGCTTTTGAAACCCGTAGGAAAGAGACCCGCTCACCATCTGGGCATATTGCCCCAGGCCGACTCTCCCCAGGATCTCCCCGGTCTCCTCCTGGAAGAACGAATCCACGGGCCGGAAGAAGGTGAGGCTCTTTCCCCGGTGGGCCAGCACGGCAGCCTGGATGTTCTGGAAAACGGTCAGCCGGGGGAAAATGTTGGTCCGCTGGAAGGAACGGCCGATGCCCAACCGGCAGATCTGGTGGGGGCGGCGGCCGGTGATGTCCAGATCCTTGAAGGTCAATTTCCCCTCATCGATGGGCAGATGGCCGGTAATCAGGTTAAAAAGGGTCGTCTTTCCCGCACCGTTGGGGCCGATGATGGAGCAGATCTCTCCCCTCTGGATGGAAAAGCTCACCCCGTCGATGGCCACGAATCCGTCGAAGGATTTTTTGACCCTTTCCACCCCGAGAATCATCGATTCCCTCCCGGCCGGGCAAACCGAGCCTGCAGGAACCCCATGATTCCCCCCGGGAAGAAGAAGAGGAGAAAAGCCAGGGTGAATCCCAGGATCGCCGGCCAGTGTTCGGTGTAGGAGGTGACCTGCATCCTCACGAAGAGCAGGACAGCAGCTCCCACGACGGGGCCGAAGAAGTTGTAAATGCCCCCCAGGAGGGTCATGATGAGCACCTCCGCCGATGCCGGCCAGAACAGGATATCGGGGAAGACGCTGTGGTTGAAAATCCCGAAGAGCGCCCCGGAAAGGGCGGCAAAGACCCCGGAGATCATGAAAGCGACCAGCTGGAAAAGCTTCACGTGGATCCCGATGAATTCGGTGCGCTCGGGATTTTCCCGGATGGTGGTGAGAATCCGCCCGAAGGGGGAGTTCACCACCTTGCGGAGGAGAAACAGGGATCCGGCCATAACCCCCAGGGTGAAATAGTAAAATCGGACCTTGGAATCCAGGAACTGGGGGAAGGGGACTCCGACGAAACCGTTATCCCCGCCGGTCAGGGAATTCCACTTGAAAGCCATCGCCCAGACGATTTGCGAGAAGGCCAGGGTCAGCATGGCAAAGTACACCTTGGTCAGGCGCACACAAAAGAAGCCGATGACCAGGGCGGAGATTCCTCCCAGGGCGCCCGCCGCGGCAAAGGCCAACGGGAAGGGGACCGAAGCCTTCTTCATCAGGAGGGCGCAGGTGTAGGCGCCGATCCCGAAGTAAGTCGCGTGGCCGAAGGAAACCAACCCGGTGTACCCCAGCAAAAGGTTGAGGCTCACCGCAAAAAGGCCGAAGATGAGGATGTCCGTCCCCAGGAAAACGTAGAACCGGGATTCGGTCAGGGGGATGCAGAGCAGGAGAAGAATAAAAAGAAGCAGGATCCAGTTTTCTTTGGACATGATTCGATTACCGCTGCAAAGGTCTTCCCAAAAGCCCCCAGGGCCGGATGATCAGCACCAGGGCCATCAGGACGTAGATGAACGCCAGGGAGAGCCGGGGAAAAACCAGAATTCCCAGGGCATAGACCTGGCCCACGATCAGGGACCCGAGAAAGGTCCCCCAGAAGCTTCCCAACCCCCCGATGACCACCACGATGAAGGCGTTGATGATGACCTCCACGTCCATCCCCGGGACGATGGCCGAGACTGGAGAGACCAGAGCGCCTCCCAATCCGGCCATCCAGGCGCCGATGAAAAAAACGACGGTGAACAGACGGTTTACGTGGACCCCCAGGGAGCTCAACATTTCCCGGTCCAGCGCGGCCGCCCGGATTTTCCTCCCCCACCGGGTACGCAGCAGGGCAAACCAAAAAGTGAAGGCGAGGCAGGGACCCAGAAAGATGATGACCAGGTTATAAGTGGGGAAATATTGGTCCAGGATGGGAACCGCCCCCTTGAGAAGGGCCGGCCGGGAAACGGAAAACTGGCCAGTGCCCCAGATGATTTTGGCAAAGTCGGCCAGGATCAGAACGAGGGCATAGGTAAAAAGAAGCTGGTAGAGTTCTTCCCGGCCATAGAGGTGGCGCAGGAAGAACCGCTCGATGGCCGCCCCGAGGGCGGCGACGGTCAGAGAGGCGAATACCACCGCCCACCAGAACTGCCCCGGGGCGTCGATGAAGAGCGAAACGAACTGATGGGTGAAATAGGCCCCCAGCATGTAAAGGGAGCCGTGAGCGAAGTTCAGAATCCCCAGGATGCCGAAGATCAGCGAGAGGCCGGAGGCGATCAGGAAGAGAAACATCGCATAGGTGAGTCCGTTCAGTGATTGGAGCAGCAGAAAAGAAGGATCCGGCATGACCTTGTTTCCCCGGGGGAAAAGAGAGTCGCAGGGGCAAAGCCTGAAGCTTTGCCCCATGCGCGTTCCGACGAAGGCTAATCCATCAGATTATCGGCGGGAATGTACTCCACCGGGCGCAGGATGGGGAAGGGATATTCCGGGACTTTGGCCGTCGTTCCCCAGACCTGACCCCGGGTGGCCTGGTGATCCTTGGCCCGCATGGTCTGTTTGCCGATGGGCGTGTTGATGGTCAAGCCTTCCAGGGCCTTGATGACCTTCATCTTGTCCGTGGATTTGGCCTTTTTGATCCCCTCGGCCAGGAACTGGACGGCGATATAACCCGTGATCGCCCAACTGGGGGCATATTCCTGCTTGGTATAGGCTTTCAACCGCTCTACATAGGATTTGTGCTCCGGCGTGTCGGGATAATAGAACACATCGTAGGCATTGGTGGTAATCCCCAGGGGAAGATCGTCTTTGAGAGACATGCCGGTTTCCGGAGAGCCTCCCTCACCGGCGGCGACGACCTTCACCTTTTCAAAGAAACCGTAGGGTTTCGCCTGCTTGGCAAAAGTTACAAAATGGCCGCCCCAGAGAGAAAGGAAAGCGGCATCCGGTTTGGCGGCCAGAAGGGGGGCGATGAAAGGGGTATAGTCCGTCTCCCCCAGTTTCGGCCATCCCTGATGGACGATCTTAGCTTGGGGCTTGATCTTTTTCATCCACTCCACGAAGGCCTTGGTGACCATTTGGCCGTATTCATAATCCGGGCCGAGGGTGGCGATCTTGGTCCAGGGATTTTTGGCCATGAACACCGCAGCGCTTCGGCCTTCGGTGTTGGTGTTGGCGGCGGCCCGGAAAACATAAGGGTGAAGCTTATCGGGGTCGGTCATGGCCGTGGACTTGGATATGGGGGCGATGTAGACGACCTTCTCCGTCTTGGCAACCTCCGAGAGGGCTATGCCCTGGGATGCGGTCAGGCCGCCCACCATAAAGTCCACTTTCTCTTTCAGGATGATCTCCCGGGCGACGCGAGTGGCTTCCTCGGGAGTGTTCCCGCAGTCGCGAATGATCAATTCGATCGGCCTTCCCAGGACTCCCCCCTTGGCGTTGAGCTCTTTCACGAACATTTCCGCTCCCACGGAGGAAGGCTTGCCAAATAGGGCTCCCCCACCGGACAGAATCATGGGGAAACCGACCCTGATGGGTTTCCCGGCCCCGTAGGCCGAAAAGGCAAAAACCAGGACCAGGCTGCATATGGATGCAATTTGCAGGAAGCGTTTCATGATCATTTCCTCCTCTCCTTTTTAATTTTTTTGAATGGGCATCCCCCCGATGGAAGAGAATGCCCCTCCCGCATCGCGGTTTGATCTCTTGCCGGTCCCTCGGGGGTCCGGCTATTTTTGAACGGTGTCGAACCCGGTCCAGGATACCCGCTGGCAGAGGGTAGCCACCTTGGGCCAGACTGCGGTATGCTCCTTGGAGGCGACCCACTGGAGCCGCAGATCCTCGCTGTCGAAGGCGATGTGGATCTGGTATTCCCGCAGGGCGTCCCGTTTTTTCAGAAGGGTCGTTCTTTGAAAGCCCTTCTGGATTTTTATGCCCGGGATATACTCCTTCCAGTATATGGATTCCAGGTCTTTTTCCTTTCCCGCAAAAGGCTCCAGGAAGATGTGCAGTTCGATCATTTTATCACCTTCTTTCTGCGGATGGATGATTCACCCGGGCGCGGGGTCCCAAATAGAACCCCTTCCATTTCGTCCACCCCTGGGGTCCCATTTCTTTCCCGGCGACCCTTCAGCACATGAAACTCTCTCCCGGCTTGATGCGAACCAGTTTGACCCCCGGGGCCCGGACTTTCATTTCCTTCTCCAGCTGGTCCAGGTCCAGCTTCTGATCCTCAAAAGTTCCGTAATGGGTCGGAATCAGGTACTCGGGCCAGATCAGCGAGGCGGCGTAAGCGGCTTCCCGGTAGCCCATATTGTACTTTCCGCCCGCGGTCAGGATCGCCACCTTCGGACGGTAGAGGTCCCTTATGAGGGTCATGTCGGCGCAAACGCCGGTGTCGCCGGAAAAGTATATCGTCGGCCCGTCCTCGATGTCCAGGACAAAGCCAATGGCCCCGGAGCCGGGCTGGATGGGCCCTGAAACCCAGCCCTCGCCCATGATCTCCGAGGTATGGGCGGCAGGAACCATGGTGATGCGGAACCCGTCGCTCTTCCAGCTTCCTCCCATGTTAAGGCCGTACACTTCCTTCCCCTCCTTGAGGCCTTTGGAATCCGCATAAAAGCCCAATTCGGGTGTGCATATGAGTTTTGCCCCCGTCTTCCGGACGATTTCGAAAGAATCCCCGATGTGATCGATGTGGCCGTGGGTAGCGCATACCACCGTCGCTTTCTTCACATCCTTCTTTTTCATGGAGCATGCCGGGTTGTCGTCCAGCCAGGGGTCAAAATAGATCGCCTTTTCACCGAATTCAACCAGCACAGAAGCGTGCCCCAACCACGTGATTTTGGCCTTTTCCATGATTCTTCTCCTTTTCGGTCAAGGGATTGGAAATGAAGAAGTTTAGCGATAATTCAATTCTTACGGGTTAGGAGAATCCGAAATTTGAATTCTCATCGTTTTCCGCATTGCGGGATAAGGAAAACGCCTGGTGTTGAGTTTTAAACTCATTTTACTTATATAGAAAAGGAGAGGGTTTGTCAAGAGAATAAGGCCAAAATAAGGTAGAGTAGAGAGGTGCAAGATTCAGGTGGTATTTATAACGATGGGGAATTTTCAGACCGAAAGAAAAGCTCCAAAGAAAAAATCTGAATCCCTTGGAACCTTCACATTGGATCCTTCTGGGAAACCCACCTCATAAATCCTCCAGAAGTGCAGAGTACCAGAAGTACTCTGTTTTTTCCCGGGAGAATTTCGGCCTCCTGCCGAATTTAACGCAACCTCACCTTACAAAGTCCGAATCGGCGTTTCTGCTCTGCAACATGTTTACTTGTGCTTGAAAGAAAGGTAGCGAACGGAATCGAAAATCATTTAAGACTATTCAAATGGAAATGCCTTTCCTTTTTCTCTCCCGATCGCCTGCACCAGCGCTATCGGATCTGGGAATATAACCGGAAGATCGTCTTTTTCCTTGTGGACAAGGGAAATGGATTCCGTAGGACAGGTTGAGATACATAGCCCGCAGCCGATACATCTTGCTTTCTCAATCTTGGCGCTCCCATCTTGAACCTGGATTGCATTCACTTGGCAGCGATCCAAGCAGCTTTCACAGCCTGTACATGTCTCAGGGTCTACTTTGGCATAATAATTTGATTTTGTCATTGCGGTCGGGATATTGTACTTATTGACCGCCCGCAATACGCCACAGCAGCAGCCGCAGCAGTTGCAGATAAAAAGCTTGGCCCCTTTCTGATTCGAAGAACAATGGACGAGCCCCTGTTCTTCCGCCTTGAGAAGGATCCCTCTTGCTTCTTCCCGATTGATTTCCCGGCCGAGACCGTTCTCGATATAATAATCCGCTGCGGGGCCAAAAGTCATGCAGGCCTCCATGAGCTTATCGCAGCCCGCGCCCATAAGCTTTTGTTCTTTCCGGCAGATGCAATCTGCTACCGCAAACTTCGTATGGGCGTTGAGAATCTCCGAAACCTTTTCATAAGGCTCGACCTCGGCGGCCCCGACGATATCTTTTTCGACAGGGATGGTCCGCATGCCCGATATTTTGGCTTTTCTCCTTTCGGGAAGCATTCCTTCCTCAGCATACTTTTCTTTCAGTTTGGCAAATTCCCGGTCCAGGTTTTTCAACTGGAATTCCCAGATTCCGACAATCCATGGAGCAAGACCGTATAGGATTTGCCCATCAGGGGTTCTGATCCGCATGATCAACCCTTTCTTAGACATCCCATACAATTGTTTTCCCATTTCCTCTGCATCACGAGATACCCTCGCTGCGATCTGGGAAGCGGGTTCTGCGGAAGGACGCAGTGCCAGCATGATCTCTCCCTCTTCCGGGGTGAAGAGGCGACGAAGGATCTTCAATTCGACTCCACTTGCTGTCTTGGGGAATCCCTGGGGAAACATATCGAGTCTCTCCCGTACTTTTTCATAAATGTC
>CAZIDC010000121.1:0-8100 GCA_964537885.1 uncultured Syntrophaceae bacterium
GCCCTTATTAGCTCTTGACCACGGAAGAAAAGGTGGCCTAAGATAAATTTTAAACCCAAAAAAGGCGCGAATCTGAAGAATAGGCCGGTAACCTGCGAAGGAGTTATCCAAAAAGTGTAAACTATGAGCTTCTTGTAAAAGTCCGTAATTTACCCTTCGACAGGCTCAGGGTGAACGGGCTTAGGTTGAATTTATTTAGTTTTTCCGTTCGTGGTGAGCTTGTCGAACCACAAAAAAATACTTTTGCAAGAGGCTCCTTTATCTCCGCAATTTCGCAACCTAAAGGTGCGGCTACCCTTTACGCATCTTTTAGGATAATGATTCGCGAGAACGACAAGTGGGAAAAATGATCGTACGTTTTGCTCCCAGCCCCACGGGGTACCTGCATATCGGCGGCGCCCGGACGGCCCTCTTCAACTGGCTTTTAGCCCGGAATCGGGGGGGAAAGTTCATCCTGCGCATCGAAGACACGGATCAGGTGCGCTCGACCAAAGAATCCATCGACGCCATCCTCGAGAGCATGACCTGGCTCGGTCTGGACTGGGATGAGGGGCCAATCTACCAGACCGACCGGTTGTCCCTCTATCGCGAGCATGTTGAACGGCTCTTGCGCGAAGGCAAGGCCTACCCCTGCTATTGCTCGCCGGAAGAGCTGGAGGAGAAGCGCAAGAAAGCCCTCCGGGAAAAACGGAAACCCAAGTACGACGGCCACTGCCGCAACGTGAAGGCTCCCGTTCCAGGCCGTACGCCGGCTATCCGCTTCATGGCTCCGCAGCACGGGGTGACGGTTCTCCGCGATCTGATCAAGGGGACGATCGAGTTCGAGAACGCGGAACTCGACGACCTGATCATCCAGCGCGGCGACGGATGGCCCACTTATAATTTCAGCGTTGTAGTGGACGATGCGACCATGTCCATTACCCATGTCATCCGGGGCGATGACCACGTCAATAACACTCCCCGGCAGATCCTGCTTTATGAGGCCTTCGGCTACCCCCTTCCCCGCTTCGCCCACGTTCCCATGATCCTCGGGGCGGATAAAACCCGGCTTTCCAAACGCCACGGGGCAACATCGGTTATGGTCTATAAAGAGACGGGGTACATGCCCCAGGCCCTGGTGAATTATTTAGTGCGTTTGGGCTGGTCGCACGGCGACCAGGAGATTTTTAGCCTGAAGGAACTGGTGGAAAAATTCTCCCTGGAGAACGTAGGCCAATCCCCGGGGGTCTTCAACACCGAAAAACTTCTCTGGCTGAACGGCTATTACATCCGCCAGGAAAAGCCGGAAAATCTGGCCCATCTGTTCCTTCCCTTTCTGGAGAAAAGGGGCTTGAGGCCCCGCTCGACCGCCTGGCTCACGGAAGTTACCAAGACCCTTCAGGAGCGTTCCAAGACCCTGGCGGAAATGGCCGACCAGGCGGAATTTTATTTCCGCAGCGACTTTGCCTTCGACGAGAAAGCGATGAGGAAACACCTGACCCAGAACATTAAAGAGCCATTGGAGATGCTCATCGGGAGGCTAAAGTCGTCCCCCGAACCCGACGAGAAAGGACTGGAGGAGATTTTCAAGGACGTTGTTTCCCAGAAGGGAATCAAGCTGGGGGCGATCGCCCAGGCTGTGCGGGTGGCCCTTACCGGCAAGGCCGTCAGCCCGGGGATCTACGAAGTGATGAAGATTCTGGGAAAGGATGAAGTCTTGAAAAGACTCTCCAGGGCCCTGACTCAATTTTAAGGTTTCAATTAGCCACAGAAGACTTGGTAGTACAGAGTTTTAAAACCCTCATGAATGAGCAAGGGCTTTTGATAAGGTATTGCATGAATTATTTTAGGAGGCCAAGACATGGCCAATAGTTCTAACCGCGATGTTCTATTTTCATCCGATCCCGTCCGGGAGCTTCTCAGAGGCGGAGACCCGGCTGAGGTGGCTCTGCGGGCTGGCATCTCCCTTGAAGAATTATTCCGGGAAAGGGATATCTTTTTGGAAGCCCGGGCCCGCCGAGCTTGGCAAGAAGAAGTCCTGCCAAAAGTCGGACGGAATGATCCCTGCCCCTGCGGTTCCGGCCTGAAATACAAGAAATGTTGCCTGCCCAAAAATGAAGAAGCCATCGCCGGGATGGGCTCGGAGGAAATCCGGTTGCGCAGCCGCCAAAAACGACAAAGGGAAAAACAGGAAGAAAGAGTCCGGGAGGGTTATGGACTGCTGACCCGTGAAGAATACCTTAAGGCCCGGGCCTTTGCCCGGAGGCAATTGGAAGAGTATCCTGAGGATGATCGTCTTTACGATATCTTGACCACCTCCGGTCTATATCTGGGGAATCTGGATGAGGCGGTTAAAACCGCGGAGGCTCGCTGGAAGGCTGCCCAAAAAGAAAAGGATTTTTTCCTGGCCCAGGGGAGGCATTCTTACGACGACCCCGGAGTCCCTCCAGGGCACTCTTACTCCCCGCAGGCCTGGCAGGAGAGATGCTGGGTGGCCATCAAGGCTTGCGAATACCGGGCCAATTATCCCCCGGAGCCGGACCCGCAGATTTTGCTTTGGGTCAAGGAGCTCCAAAAGGCCGATGATTTGAAAAGATTTCCTGAGCAGCGGGAAGAGGGTCTGCGTGTCCGCAAAGAAGCTCTGGCTGAATCTATCCAGGCCATCAAGGATGCTGGTTTGCGGGGTCTCCCCTACCTCCTTCCCCTATGCACCCGTTACGGCTGGAGCGCGCTCTTGATCCCGGACATTCTCTGCTATTGGAAAGATGATGCCTCCATCCGCACGCTGGTGGAGATCTCCCTTTTCCACTATCCCTTTCTCTCGGAAAGCTGTCTGAAGGCGCTGGAACAGCTGGGTGAGCTCTCCTTGCCTTATTTGCAAGAGGCTTTCCAACGGAACCGCGAGTTTGATTCTTTGAAAATCGGCCTTATTTCCGTGGCGGGTCAGATCGGCACCCCGGATGCTCTGGGATGGGTAACCCGCTTGCTGGATCACCCCGACCCGGTCATCGTCAACTGGTCAGCCGGGGTATTGGGTAAATGTGGCCATATCAGCGCCCTAAAAAAGATAAAAGAAGCCGGCTTCCGCCTCGGGGAGAATTCCAGGACGGAATGGGCAGTCGACGAACTAAACCGGCTTCAAAACCAGCGGTAGAAGCCGGCCGCTTCTGCAGACCCAGGAGGGGCAATCCCTGCAATCCGCCTTTATCGGGAGTTATCCTTCCCGGGGTGGTGACCAAGGAGGACCATCTTGCGATGGTGAGCCTCATCTCTGCGATTCTCCCATTCTTTCCAGATCTTTCGAAGTTCCTCCAGTTGTTGGGTGCATGCCTTCCACTCCCGAAGAATAG
Organism: uncultured Syntrophaceae bacterium; assembly: GCA_964537885.1. GTDB lineage: Bacteria > Desulfobacterota > SM23-61 > SM23-61 > SM23-61 > CAZIDC01. Next base: position 3,330 of record CAZIDC010000121.1, read on the forward strand.
CATCCCGAGCCTTGCCCCGTTCCTTTTCCTTTGGGGAAGAGGCTTCCGCAGGTTTGGCTAAGGGCTCCAGGGTGAGGATCTGTCCAAGCTGCCGCATCTTTTTCCGGAGATCTCGAGCCTGTTCTTTGAGGCTGCGAAGCATGCGGAAGACCTGTTCTTCCTCGGGAGTGAGAATATCTTCAAACTTCGTACAGATATCAGGCTCGGATTCATTCAGGAGAATCCCGCAGCTGGCACAGACCTTGTCAGCTTTTTCCCGTTCCTTCGTTTCACTCGTATTCATCCTCATCACCCCCTTCCTAAGATGCAGCGGGGCTTCATCATCAATCAGCTCCGCATGTTTTATCTTTGCCATAAAACAACTCCTCTTTCCGACCTCTACAATGGATAAATCGCCCTTCATCCCCATCTTCTTCAAGGCAACAACTGCCTTCCAATTTTAAACTAATTCCCAATAAGGACAAAGTCAAGGGACATGGAGGCCTCGCCAACTTCCGTTTGGTTCAAGCGGAAGGGCTGCCTGAACCGGCGAACTTCTTGGAAGAATGGACCAATCTTTAAAACCGGGGGGGCAATTACAAGGATTCCCTTGACAGGGTGATTTTAATAATTATATTAGGAAAAGGTGCAGGGAAAAGAAGGATCAGGAGGCGCGAAAATGAAAACAACAAAACAAAAAGAAAATAAAAATATGGCCGGTAGCCTCAAAATAAGAGAGAGAGTCCTGATGGAAGAAGAACTGGATCGCCCTCGAGTGGAAGTCTGGTTTGATCCGGATTACGATGACTGGGCTGAATGGGTACGTAGTCATGAGCGTAAAAAGATGGGAAATCCGGTTGATATCTGTGAAATGATGGTAGGGATGAAGGCCAGCCCCCTTTGCCCGTTGGGCTACCATTAAATTTATTAGCCAGTCCCCAATGATGATGACACCGAAGACCGAATCCCTTCTTGCCTCCCTTTATAAAAGGGAGGAATTCCCCAATTTGGGAAAGGGGGGAGAAGGGATAGAAGGAAATAATATGTCCAGTCAATTAGGGACTCCTTAGTAAGCTGGGGAAAAGCGCGGTAGGCTGACCGAGCGAGCGATCTTTTGAATCAGACCGTAGGGCGGTAAATTTAATGGCGAAAAAGATGGACTGGTATTATAAACTTTATCAAGGGAGGGAATTCTTTGCGGATCAAGAGGAAGAAAAGGCCTACCGCGCCAAACAAAGGGATTTAACCCGCCCTGAGGTAGAGGCTTTTTGCCGGCTTCTTGGACTGGCGCCGGGGTCGAGAATCCTCGACGCTTACTGCGGAAACGGCCGGCATGCTCTGGAACTGGCCCGAAGGGGGTATGCGTCGGTCGGCGTGGATATTTCTTTTTCCCGCATCGCCTTTGCCCGCAAATGGGCTGAGGATGAAGGGGTCAACGCGGTTTTTTTAATCGGCGATGCCCGGGCTTTCCCCCTGCGAGAAGCTTTTGATGCTGTGCTGATCCTGGGGGGATCCTTCACCCACTGCCTGGAAGAAGAAAAAAATATTTCCCTCCTCCGGGGTTTCAGAGCGGCCTTAAAACCCGGAGGGGTGCTCTTGATCGACAACCCCAACCCCCTGCGCTTCTGGCGAATCCAGCATCCCGAAGGGACCCCCGCGGAGCAAGAGGAATTGCCCTATTTCGATCTCCCTCTGGGGAAAGGAGAGACCTTCGGCCATGTCCGCTATTACTGTCCCGCCAAAATGAAAAAGCTTTTCCGGGAGGCAGGTCTCGAAGTGGGCAACATTTTGGGGGGCAGAGGAGGAGAACCTTATTCCCTGGAAAGCCCGCGGATGATCGCCATCGGTCGGACTGGCAAGTCTTCCGTCACGAACCCGGATCCGTCAAGTGCCCGTTGAATCCTATCTTAAAAAGCTAAGGAACATCTACGAAACCATGGACCGGGCGTACGGAGAGGCCATGGCCTTTTACGGTTTCGACTGCACCGGATGCCAGGACAACTGCTGCCATACCTATTTCTTTCATTACACGATCGCTGAATATCTCTACCTGATCAGGGGCCTTTCAACCCTCGATGGAGGCTTGCAGGAGGAAATCGTAAAGCGAGCCCAGGAAATGGGTAATCCCGGACACGAGGAGAACTACCTGTGCCCCCTCAATCTCCACGGTCGCTGCCTCCTCTACCCCTATCGAGCCATGATCTGCCGTCTCCACGGCCTCCCTTTTGAGGTGCAGCGGCCTGACGGCCTAATCGATGAGGGGCCTGGCTGCGAGAGGTTCGAAAAGGAAAGGATTCGCCAAGAGCTTCCTTACCGGAGGATCGACCGCACCCCTTTTTACAGAGACCTGGCCAATCTGGAGAAGGGTATCCGGCAGGCGATCCAATACCCCCATAGGTTCAAGATGACTATCGCCGAGATGCTCAAGGAGGGCCGGAGTGAAAAAGATGTTTGGAGAATTCTGAAGGCTGCGGAGAAATGAAGATTTGACAGGAATGCAGAATAAAGGCAAAATAAAATTATAGCCCAGCGTGGAACAAGAAAGGATCGCCAGATGGATGAATGCCGAAATCCCTTCATCGAGAACTTCATCAAAAAGCTGATCGAAGAAAAAGGAGAAAAGCTTGAACCGGATGCGCACGAGAGGTTAGTGGAGTCCCTCAACCGTCTGTTGGAGAACATGCTCGGCAGGAACATGGTCGCGGCCCTGCCCGAAGAGGTGCAATCCCAGTTCGTCTCCACTTATGACAAGGGAAGCCGGGATATTGACATCGAACAGATCTCCAAGATTTTCAACGAGTACGTCTCTAATCCAGCGGAGATCATGAAAAAAACCTTGAAAGAGTTTGCCGCCCTCTATTTTAAAAACAGGTAGGACTCAGAGTATCCTCGCCGAAAAGGGCAAATTTCAGCCACTTCATACCGAGTTTCAGCAATTCCTCGTCATCGGCGGCGATCTTTCCAATCACCCCAGAGGTAATATCTAAAACCTTCAGGAACTTGGTCTGGAAGACGAATTCCCGGAAGCGGTCCAGGTTGTAACTCGTCAGGTAAAACATCCCCAGCTTCTCTCCGGTAAGATCTTGGATCCGCGGACTCTGGCTGGTAACAATCTCCATCCAGGGTCGGTTCATCTCATTATAATGTCCCGCTCCCTGGTCCTTGAGCCATTCTTCGACGGTCCATTCCCTCCCCTCCCGGAAACCGAGACAATGGGATTCATCGACTAAAAAATAAAATTCTCTATCTCCCCTTCCCGGAGATCCAGTGGCCGCGGCCCTCCCCAAGGGATATAACCGGCAAGCCCCGGGCCGGTCCTCATAGATGGTGCATCCTTGCGGGCTGACCAGGGGACAACGCCGCTTTGAATCATCGCTCATCTTCAAGCGAATCATGGGGAAAAGGGATTCCTCCTCCGGCTGGGTGTATTCTTTTAGGAATTCTTCGGCCGGCAGGTTAAGCCTTTTTTTCATGCGGAGGATATCGTACGGGGTCAGAATCAAACGGAGATCCGCACAGCATTCGGTGAAACAGGAGATTCCCCGGTGGCAGGAAAACTTTAGCTTGCTGCCGATTAACGGTTTGAGACCTTCCTGCTGTCCATTCCCCTGGCCCCCGATCTTGCTTTCCATGGACCTACCTGGTTTGTTCCTTCCGCTGGTTCATCTCCTCCTTCTTTCCTTTAATGATATCCTCCCTGATTTTAAGGCTCTCCCCGGAGATGAGGCCAAACTCCAGCCAGCGAAGGGCCAGCTTCATCAATTCAAGATCGTCCTTAGCGATCTTGGCGACGACTTCCTTCTCCACGTAGAAAATCTGTAGAAAGCGGCTTTCGAGCACAAACCTCCGGAACCGGTCAAGATCATAAAGAGCCATCCGGCACATATCCTGGACCTTCGGATTCTGGATTTTTTCCATGGACAACCGGGGATCGGAAGTGATTTTACTTAGCAGGTTCCCCATTTCATTGTAGGAGTCGAGCCCCTGATTCCGGATATATTCCCCCACGGTCCATTCCCTCTCCTCCTGCATTCCCAGACAGATGGAAGGCTGGGTAACGAAACGGTACTTCCCCTCTCCATCTCCTTGATCTAAGGGATACATCCGGCAGGACCAGGGTCTGTCTTCATAAATAGAGCATCCTTCGGGACCCACGAAAGGGCAGGGTTTATTCCGATCCTCTTGCATCTTTAACAAGACAACTGGAATACCCGAAGTTGAGGGAATAAGAGAAAGGGTGTACCGCTCCAGGAACTCTCCAGAGGAGACCCCCAGCCTTTTTTTAAGGCGGAGAATATCATAGGGCGTAAGGAAAATGTTTACGTCCCGGCAGCAAGTGGTAAAACAGCCAACCCCGGGATGACAGCGGAACTGGAAGCGGCTATCTTCAGTCAGTTGAATTTCCTTCGTGTCGTTTGATTCAGCGCTTTTCTTCCCCGAAACCATCCCTGACTCCTAACCCGGCTTGGCCGGAAACAAGCAGGTTGAATTAAATGAATTGGAACGCAGATTTTCGCAGATAACCGCAGATCAATGATGAATATTTTAAAAAATCTTTTCCGTCTGCCTTCATCTGCGTCCTCTGATGAATTCCTGGACCTTTAAGCGTAGTCTCTTATCAATGAAATTGTGCGCAAATTGGCAAGAAAGTTCTTCGGTTAAATGCCTTGGAGGAAATCCTAAATTCCAAGCTCGAAATTCTAAACAAGCACAAAAGTTTCAAAATCACAATGTTGCAAACCAGACCCTTTTGAATTTGGAGTTTTGAATTTGTGATTTGTTTCGGATTTCG
>CAZIDC010000122.1:0-8098 GCA_964537885.1 uncultured Syntrophaceae bacterium
AATAGGGGAAGGGAAAAGCGGGACGCCCGGAAAGAAAAAGCGGACTCCCCGGGAAATTGAACATGAGTTTTTGGGGGAAGGAAAATATGAATAAAAAAATTCGCGTGGCTCAATTCGGCATTGGCGTCATCGGCCGCGGGGTTACCAAGGTTTTGGCCAAAAAAGGGGGCATGGAAATCGTCGGGGCTATTGATTTGGCCAACGTCGGCCGGGACTTAGGGGAGGTAGCCGGGGTTGGCGGGAAATTGGGGGTTAAAATCTCGAGTGAAGCAGACAAGGTCCTGAAAAAGGTGAAACCCCACGTGGTCGTCCATACCACCAGCTCGAGTCTGAAGAAAGTTTATCCCGAATTGGAAAAACTGATCAAGGCGAAAGTGAACGTGGTATCCAGCTGTGAAGAACTATCTTATCCTTATCAAAAGGAGCCCAAATTAGCGGCCCGGCTGGACAAACTGGCCAGACAAAATGGGATAACCGTCCTGGCCACAGGGGTAAACCCGGGTTTCCTGATGGATGCCTGGCCCCTTTTTATGACCGGGGTGTGTACGGAAGTAAAAGAGGTTAAGGCCAGCAGAGTGCAGGACGCTTCCCACCGGCGGATTCCCTTCCAGGAAAAGATCGGCGCCGGAAAGACCCGGAAAGAGTTTGAAGCATTAGTAAAAAAGGGGATCATCCGCCATGTCGGGCTGCCGGAATCGGTGGCTATGATTGCCGCCGGGCTGGGATGGAAGCTGGATAAAATCACCGAAGTCATCAAGCCAATCGTTTACCGGAAGAAGGTAAAGAGCGATTACATTACCGTTCCACCCGGGAGGGTCGCCGGCGTAAAACAGGTGGGGTATGGATGGAGGAAGGGGAAAAAATTAATTACCCTGAATTTTGAGGCTTCCATCGGGGCCGGGGAAACCTATGATTCCGCGTCCATAACAGGCACACCCAATATGGAAGTGATTGTCAAGGGGGGAACCCATGGCGACATCGCCACGGTCGCCATGTTGACGAACGCCATCGCTAAAATCCTTGAAGTTCCTCCAGGGCTGAGAACGATGAAAGACCTGATTATCTCAGCGGTACCAAACAGAGCATAGGACGCAGAGGATCTATTGCTCAACCGGTTGGGAGATGTGAACTGAAACCGGCCCATACCGAGGTTGAATTATAGAGGACCCTCGCAGCTTTTGGCAACTCCCTGGACGTTCTTCTGGAAGAGAAAAAACTGCGGAATGGAAGGGTTGGATATTGCCAAAAGGAATTGATCCGGGCTCTGGATAATGAAAGTGGATCGCATCAGTGGAATTTTTCTATTTTTTTTGGGACTGGCGGTTCTATTGAAGTCCCTGACTTATCCAATCGGGACCCTCCGTCGACCCGGGGGCGGACTCTTCCCTTTGATCGCCTCCCTTCTCTTGATGGGGCTATCCGCCCTCATGACTGTCCAGGCTTTCAGACCTCAGGAGGGAGAAAAGACCGCCCCGGGAACTTTTTTCTCCGGGAAAGAAGCCCCCAAGAGGATCCTCTTGGGATTTGCGGCCCTGCTGGGTTTTCGGTACCTCCTTCCGGTTATTGGTTTTGCTCCCTCCACCTTTGTTTTTATACTCTTCTTGACCAAACTTTTAGGAAATTACAGATGGAAGGGGAGCATTCTTTTTTCCGTAATCACCTCTATATCGGCTTATTACCTATTCCAGGTTTGGCTGAGAATTCCTATGCCCAGAACGATATTCGGGATTTAAAAAATGGAAGTCTTCCAGAATATTCTGAATGGGTTCAGTATCGCCATCACGCCGATGAACCTGGTGTTGTGCTTAGTCGGTTGTTTTGTGGGGACGCTGATTGGCGTTTTACCCGGAATAGGACCCGCAGCGACCATTGCCCTTCTGCTGCCCGTCACTTTTACCCTGCCCCCGGCCACCGCCATCATCATGCTCTCGGGGATTTTTTATGGGGCCATGTATGGGGGTTCCACCACAGCCATATTGGTAAATATCCCCGGGGAAGCCGCCGCCGCGATTACCTGCATTGACGGATACCAAATGGCCCGGCAGGGAAGGGCAGGGCCAGCCCTGGGAATCGCCGCCTTTGGTTCTTTCATTGCCGGAACGGTAGGGGTCTTTTTCCTGATGCTCATTGCTCCTCCAATCGCTGAGGTGGCCTTAAAATTTGGCCCCCCTGAAATCTGCGCGGTCATGGTATTGGGGTTGACCATTCTCAGCTATTTGAGCGCAGGGCCCTTGATCAAAGCCTTCCTCATCGCCATCGTCGGCCTGTTTATCGGGATGGTCGGGATAGATATAGCCGGGATTTACCGTTTTACTTTTGGCCTTCCTGATTTCTATGACGGAATTGGTCTCGTACCCGTTTTGATGGGATTATTCGGGATCGCCGAGGTTCTCCTCAATTTAGAACAGATCATTACTCGCCGGGTCTTTGCGGCCAAGATCAAGGGGCTTCTTCCCAACCGAGAGGACTGGAAGGACTCTACTTTACCCATCATCCGGGGCTCTTTGATTGGATTCTTTATGGGAGTCATTCCGGGCCCCAGCAATACCATTTCTTCCTTCGTCTCTTACGCCATGGAGAAGCGTCTATCCAAAAATCCTGACCGCTTTGGCAAGGGGGCCATTGAGGGGGTGGCCGGGCCTGAATCGGCGAATAATTCCGCCTGCGCCGGAAACTTCATTCCGGTTTTAACTTTGGGAATCCCGACCAGCGCGGTGATGGCCGTGATTGTCGGAGCTTTTATCATCCACGGGGTAACTCCCGGCCCTCTTTTGATTAAGAACAACCCCGACATCTTCTGGGGCACTATCGCCAGTATGTATATTGGCAACTTCATGCTTCTCATTCTCAACCTTCCCCTGATCGGGATTTGGGTTCGAGTTCTGAAAGTTCCCTACGGAATCCTCTTCCCCTTGATCCTTCTTTTCTGCTTTGTGGGGGCCTATGCGAATAATAATAGCCTGACGGAATTGAACGTCATGGTCTTTTTCGGCTTAGTGGGTTATTTGATGAAGAAAACCGGGTTTGAACCCGCTCCGTTAGTCATGGCCTATATTCTTTGTCCCTTCCTGGAGGAGGCCTTCCGTCAATCCCTCATCAAGTCTCACGGCGACTTTTCCATCTTCTTTAAGAGGCCCATCTCCGCAACGATTCTGAGCTTGGCCTTGTTGTTCATCATCCTCAATATATTCACCGGTCTAAAACAGCAAAGGAAGAAATTGCTGGAAAAAATCAAAGAAGAGGATTGAATCCCCATCCTCGAAAAAGGAGGCAGAAATGAAAAGGAAGAAAAGGGCGGTCTCTATTTTGCTGGCGGCGGGAATTTTTCTTTTTCTCCTCAGCGGTTGGACCGCGGCCCAAGAAAAATTTCCCACCCGGGCCATCCAGTTCATCATCCCCTGGGCTGCCGGAGGGGGGGGAACCCTCGATGCTCAGAGTCTGCAGCCTCATTTGGAAAAGGCCATCAAGGGGAGCATTCAGATCGTCAACAAGCCGGGAGGCGGCGGGACGATCGGGTGGAATTACGTTGCCAATTCCCCTCCCGATGGGTACACGGTAGGAATTATAAACCCCAGCTTCATCCTTACCCAGTACACAACCAAGACCGGCGTCAGCTTCAAAAGGGTGGACCCCATTATCATGGTGGTCGACCTTCCGGCAGCGCTGGCGGTCAAGGCGGACGCTCCCTGGAAGACCTTCAAAGAGTTTATCAATTATGCCAAGGCCAACCCGGGGAAGGTTCAAATGGGCAACTCCGGGATGGGGGCCAATTATCACATCTCGGTCCTGGGGATTGAAATGGTCGCGGGTGTGAAGTTTACCCACATCCCGTTCAAGGGGAGCGGCCCGTGCATTACCGCCCTATTGGGAGGACACGTGGATGCCATGGTGGCCGAGATTTCCTCCCTCCTTCCTTTTGTCCAAGCCAAGAAATTCAGACTCTTGGTCATGGGTTCGGACGAGAGAAATTTTGCCGTACCCGATGTTCCCTCGATCAAAGAAGAAGGATATGAGCAGATATTGATCGGTCCCTGGTATGCCTACGTGGCTTCCAAAGGAACCCCCAAGGACCGGATCAAGATCCTGCATGACGGACTCAAGGTGGCCATGGATTCCAAAGAGTACAAGGATTACTACAAAAAACTCGGAGGGGTCGTCAAGTATTTGGGGCCGCAGGACCTGCCCGCCTTTTTAGAGCAGCAGGACAGGTATTTGAAGAAGATCATCGACTACAGCGGCTTCAAGCCGATTGATTGAAATCCACCAGATCCCCCATCCTGACATCTATTCCCTATGGGAGATGGCAGGATGGGTGGGAACCCTTTGCCTGATTGAGGCCGGACCGAATGAATGAAAAATTTGATCCCATCACCTTGGAGATCCTTTGGGGGCGTTTGATCAGCGTGGTGGATGAAGCGGCGGGAACGCTGGTGCGCACCTCCTTCTCCACCATCGTGAAAGAGTCGAACGACTATGCCTGCATCCTCCTGGACTCCAAGGGAGATAGCCTGGCCAACAATACGGCCAGCATTCCTTCCTTTATTGCCACTCTGCCGCGGACCATGAAGCATTTTCTTAGGGTTTGCCCGCAAAACCAATGGAGGCCTGGAGATGTGATGATGACCAACGATCCCTGGCTGGCCTCCGGGCATCTCCCTGACATTACCATGGCCATGCCCGTCTTTCACAAGGGGGAATTAGTGGCCTTTGCCGGAACCATCGCCCATTCTCCGGATATCGGGGGATCGATCTGGTCGGCGGACGCGCGGGAGTTGTTTGAAGAAGGAATCCGCATTCCTCCTATGAAATTGTATGAGAACGGCCGGCCCAATTCAACCTTGGTGGATATGATCCGGGCGAACGTCCGCGTCCCCGAAATGGTGATCGGAGACCTGAATGCCCAGATCATGGCCCAGACCGTGTGCCGGAACCGGCTGATCGAGTTCATGGAAGAATATGAGATCGACGACCTGACCGATCTCTCAGAAGTTATTCAGGCGAAAACCGAAGCCATCATGCGCCGGGCGATCAGCGACGTTCCGGATGGAATCTATGAGAAGAGGGTCGAGATGGACGGGTTTGACCGCCCGATTCGCATCCAGTGCCGGATAACCGTCAAAGGGAGCGAACTGGAAGTGGATTACGAGGGAACTTCCCTCCAAATTGAACGCGGTCTGAACTGTGTTTTGGCCTATACCGAATCCTATACGACCTATCCGATTAAGTGTGCCTTAGATCCCTTCACGCCAAAAAGCGAAGGATCTTATCGCCCGATTCGGGTGAAGGCTCCGGAGGGGTCGATTCTCAACCCCCGTTTCCCAGCGCCGGTGAATGCCCGCCAGCTCATCGGCCACTTTCTGAGCGCGGCAGTTTTCGGGGCGTTGGAAAAAGCGATTCCCGCAAAAGTGATTGCCGACTCGGGAAGTCAGCCGACCCTGCGGATCCTTTTCACCGGTGTGGGAGAGGATCGAGAAAAATTTTCTTCCGTCCTCTTTGCCAATGGAGGGATGGGAGCCCGGCCGGGGAAAGACGGCCTCTCCTGTATCCCTTTTCCCACCAACAGCAGCTGCGGCTCCATCGAGATCCAGGAATCGATCATGCCCCTTCTTTTCTGGAAGAAAGAAATGGCGCCGGACTCCGGGGGACCGGGCAAATTCAGAGGCGGGTTGGGCCAGCAGATCCTCCTGGAGGTGAGGAGCCAGGAGCCTATTCGGGTATCTCTCCTTACGGATCGTCATCACCACCCCGCCCAAGGCTTCCAGGGAGGGATGCCGGGTTCCCCCACCAAAATTGTCCTCAACGAAGGGCAATTCATTCACCCGAAATCCCAGACCGTTCTCCAGCCGGGGGATAAGCTGAACATCCATTATGCCGGCGGGGGAGGGTTTGGCCCGCCCTATGAACGGGAACGATCGGCAGTGGAAGACGATGTAAGGGAAGAACGGATCTCGGCCGCCGCAGCTCGGGACATTTACGGGCTTGGAAAAAAAGGGGAATAAGAGTGGGTCGGCTTAAGTTAGGGATTGATATCGGAGGTACTTTCACCGATTTCGTCATCCTCGACGAAGAGGATGGAGGGATGGAAGTGGGAAAGTGCTTGACCACATCCGATGACCCTTCCCGGGCCGTAAAAGAGGGTTGCAACGCAATTCTTCATAAGACCGGGAAGACGGCAGAGGAGGTTTTCATCACCATCCATGGAACCACCTTGGTGGCCAATACCCTGATCGAGCGGAAGGGGGCCAAGACCGGGTTGATCACCACCAAGGGCTTCCGGGACGTGCTGGAAACGGGCAACGAAGTGCGGTATGAGCTCTACGACTTGAGCATGGATCGACCCGAGCCTTTGGTCCCCCGTCATTTACGCTGCGGGGTCGCGCAGCGCATGAACGCCAAGGGAGAAGTCCTCCTGGACTTGGATCTTGAGGAGGTTCGGCAGATTGCCCGATATTTACGGGAACACAGGGTGCAATCCGTGGCTATTTGCCTGCTCCACTCCTACCTGAACCCGGCCCATGAAGACCAGATCCGGGACATCCTGCGGGATGAATTTCCCGAATTCCATATTTCTCTTTCCAGTCGGGTGAACCCGGAAATTCGGGAGTACGAGCGAACCTCGACGACTGCGGCCAATGCGTATGTCCAACCGCTCGTGAAAAAATACCTGAGGCAGATCGATGGCCAGTTGAAAGATAGAGGATTCCGGGGAAATTTGTACATCATGTTATCCAGCGGAGGGATCACCAATATAAACATGGCCGAAGAATTTCCCATTCGCCTTTGTGAATCGGGCCCCGCCGCTGGAGCCTTGGTTTCCAGTTACTATGCCCGGGCCCTAAGGACCCAAGAGTTGATCTCCTTCGATATGGGAGGGACTACGGCCAAGATCTGTTTGATCCAGGACGGGAAAACTTCCCTGGCCAGGGAATTCGAAGCGGCGCGCCTCCGGCGGTTTAAAAAAGGGAGCGGGCTGACGTTGAAAATCCCGGCCATCGAGATGATCGAGATCGGGGCCGGGGGTGGGTCGATTGGATACATCGATCGACTGGGCCTGATGAAAGTGGGGCCGGAGAGCGCCGGTCCATTCCCCGGTCCGGCCTGCTATGGCTTCGGGGGGAAGGATCCCACGGTGACCGACGCGGCCCTCATCTTGGGGTATCTCAACCCCGATTATTTTTTGGGAGGGGAAATGCCGCTTCACCCAGTCCTTGCTCATCATAGGATTAAAGAAAAGCTGGCCGAACCTTTGGGGATTAGCGTTGAAGCGGCGGCCATCGGGATCAACAGGATTGTCACCGAAAATATGGCAACGGCCACCCGCATCCATATCTCGGAGAAAGGAAAAGACCACCGGAAATTTGACTTAATTGCCTTCGGGGGTGCGGGCCCGATCCATGCATTCCGGATCGCTGAGATCTTGAAGATTAAAAAAATCATCTGCCCTGCGGCAGCGGGTGCGGCTTCGGCCCTGGGTTTGCTAATCGCCCCTCTGGCCGTGGACATGGTGCGCAGTTATATGACCCGGCTGGACAGAACGGACTGGAACCACGTCCGCCATATTTTTACTGAAATGGAAGAGGAAGCGGCCGGCGTCCTGATTGCCTCCGGCGTCGATCGGAAGGAGATCCTTTACGAAAGAGTCGCCGATATGCGCTACGCCGGACAGTTTTATGAAATTCCCTCTCCCATCCCTTCGGGGATCCCCGGGCCGGAAATGATTTCCAGTATTGTAGATGGTTTCTACCAGGCATACGACCGGGCCTTCGGCCGCCACCTGACGGACACTCCGATCCAGGTTTTGACCTGGAGGGCCAGAGCCTATTGTGTTTCCCCCAAGCTGAACGTTCAATATGCGAAGAAACGGAGCATGGCTGGAACTTCCGGGATCAAAGGTCAAAGGAAAGCCTTCTTCCCCGATCCGGGAAAGTTTGTGGAAACCCCGGTTTATGATCGGTATGGTTTAGCCCCGGGTTATTCTTCCCGCGGGCCGGCCATTATTGAAGAAAGGGAATGCACCGCTATCGTGGGGTTTGATTCGCGCTTCTCCGTTGATCAGAGTCTAAACCTGATTATGGAGAGAGATTATTGACTTTTTCCC
>CAZIDC010000123.1:0-3944 GCA_964537885.1 uncultured Syntrophaceae bacterium
CGGACAGGTAATTGCCATAGACGGCGGAACGACCATATAGCGACCTTCAAGTTATCGAGGGTTACGCCTCGCAGGATCAAAAAAGCTTAGCCATTCATCGCCTCCGGTCAGGGGGAATATGGATTCCCGACGATTTTGGCCCGCCTTAGGCTGACAGGCTGCCCTTCCGCCCGAACCACGAATCGCGTAGAAAGAAGAAAATATTAAGGGAGGAAAAAGAGATAAAGGGTCAGGGGGCGTTAAAAAGGGAGAAAACCATGCAATATGATTTTAACCAAGTGAGGACAAGAAGGGGAACGGACAGTATAAAATGGAACAAATTTGGGGAGGACGTTCTACCCTTATGGGTGGCGGATATGGACTTTCTGTCTGCCGAACCCATCATCCGGGCGCTTCATCAGCGGGTTGACGAGGGATTTTTCGGGTACGCCCGGCCGAGCGCTGAATTGCGCCGGGTTATCCAGGAGCGGGTCAAAAGGCTCTATCAATGGCAGGTTGGCGAGGAAGAGATGTTCTTTCTTCCCGGCTTGGTAACGGGTTTGAACCTTTCGTTCCTTGCCTACGCAGGTTCCGGAGAGGGCGTTCTGGTCCAGCCGCCGGTTTACCACCATTTTATAAAAGACCCGATCATCCACGGGCGCGCCATCATGGATCCTCCGTTGGTCCCCAAGGGGAATACGTATGAGATTGATTTTGACGCCTTTAAGAAAGCCATTACGGAGCGGACAAAGATTTTCGTTCTCTGTAATCCCCATAATCCCGTAGGGCGGGTTTATACCCGGCAGGAAATGGAGAAAATGGCCGAGATCTGCTTAGACCACAACCTGATCATCTGTTCGGATGAGATTCATTGCGACCTGGTCTATGCCGGCTACCCCCATATTCCCATGGCCACCATCAGTCCGGAAGTGGCCGCCCGCACCGTGACGCTGATGGCTCCCAGTAAGACGTTTAATCTGGCGGGCCTCCACTGCGGTTTGGCCATTATTCAAAATCCTTTTTTGCAGGAAAGCTGGAAAAACACCGCCGCGGGCCTTGTCCCCAGTGCGAATATCATGGGACAGGTGGCTGCCCTAATCGGGTATAGGGAAGGGCAAGAATGGCTGGATCAGGTTCTTGCCTACCTGCAAGAAAATCGTGATTTTATGTATCGTTATGTTGAAAAAAATATAACCAACCTCCGCATGACCATGATGGAGGCCACTTATTTAGCCTGGCTTGATTGCCGGAAGGCCGGGATTCCGGAGAAACCCTATGATTTTTTCCTTAAGGAGGCAAAGGTAGCCCTGAATGATGGATCTGAGTTTGGGCGCGGAGGGGATGGGTTTGTCCGGTTAAACTTTGCCTGCCCGCGGGCCACTTTGACCGAAGCCCTCGACCGCATGGCTGCCGCCTTGAGAAGCCTGTAACCGGGAAAATAACAATCCAGGACCACTTGGGTTGGGAAAAACTTATGCTTGTTTGTCTTAACCCAGTATGGTAATCTTGCGTCATTGATAAGCTGTAAAGATTTAGGGATTATTTACCGAAAAGAGAATAGATTCAAAGAGCCCAACGCTGAAAATTCGCGGATTAAGGGTAGGCGGGAATCGATAAACCAGTTGCGGAGACCGGAAGCTCTAAGGGATTTATGAGAGGGAAAGATTGAAGAATCGAGTTGCTTTCGAAAAAATTGTGATGAACATCTCGACCCATTTCTTCAATATGGGATCCAATGAAGTGGACAAAGGGATCCAGAATACCCTGCAGACAATCGGAGAAACGGCGGAGGTTGACCGCGGCTATATCTACAGATTTTCCGGTAACAACCGGAATGCGACCCAAGCTTATGCATGGTCTTCTCCCCCAACCAGTTCCGTTGTAAATCATCTTCGAGATCTCCCCATGCAAGATCTCCCCTGGATTACTGAGAAGCTGAAAAAAGGTCAATCTGTGCATATTCCCCGGCTTGCCGACCTTCCTCATGAGGCCAGGGCCGATAAAGAAGTCCTCCAAACCCGGGGATGCCGGTCGATCGTTTTGGTCCCGATGACTGTGGGAAAGTTTTCCATCGGCTTTCTGGGATTCGAGTCCGCGCGGAGTGAAAAAGTATGGCCGGAGGAAATGATCGGTCTCCTAAGAATGGTCAGCGAAATATTGATCAATGCCCTCGAGCGGCGGCGAACCGAGAAAGAGCTGCTGAAGTCTGAAGAAAAGTTCCGCAACTTAGTGGAAAACATTAACGATGTAATCTTTTCCCTGGATGGACAGGGGCGCTTTACTTACATTAGCCCGGTGATCGAACAGGTTGCTTTTTACAAAACTGAGGATTTAATGGAGCAGCCTTTTGCTCAATTTGTCTACCTGGAAGATTTGCCCGATTTTCTGAATGGCTTGAAGCGCATCCTGGCCGGCGATCCAGAATCCCATGAATTTCGGATCTTGAATAAAGAAGGAAGTATTCGCCATGTTCTCATTTCCGGCCGTCGGCTGTTGGAGGGCGATCAGCCGGTCGGTTTGACCGGCATCCTGAGCGATATCACCGAGCGAAAATGGACGGAAGTATTGCTCAGGCGCGCCGAAGAGAAATACCGCAGCATTTTTCAAAACGCGGTGGAAGGCATTTTCCAGAGCACGCTGGATGGACATTTTATCGTGGCCAACCCGGCTTGCGCGCGCATCCTCGGTTATCCTTCACCGGAAGAGTTGATTGCTGAGGACGCGGATTCCTCGCGGCGATACTTTGTTGACCAGGAAGCTTTTGGCGAATTCCAGCGGCTCATCGAAGAACAAGGCATCGTCCAGAAATACGAGGCGCAAGTCTATCGCAAGGACGGAAGCAAAATCTGGATTTCCATAAAAGCGCTGGCCATCCGCGACTCCAGCCGGGAGGTGCTCTTCTACGAAGGAACGATTGAGGACATCACGGAACGAAAGTGGGCGGATGATCAGATCCGCTACCTGAGTTTCCATGACAAGCTGACCGGGCTCTACAACCGATCCTATTTTGAAGAAGAGCTGAAACGGCTGGATACGGAAAGACAGTTGCCGATGAGCGTGATCATGGGTGACGTCAACGGGTTGAAGCTGGTCAATGATGCCTTTGGCCATCAAGAAGGCGATAAGCTTCTGGCCCGGATTGCCAGCATTATCAAGGATTCCTGCCGTAAGGAAGACGTGATTGCCCGTCTGGGGGGGGATGAGTTTGCCATTTTTCTTCCCCGAACCAACTATCGGGTAGCCACGGTGATCGTCGACCGCATCAAGCTGGCCTGCGGCCAGGCGAGCCATGATCCGGTACACCTCAGCATCGCCCTCGGGGTTGTAACCAAGGAAGACCCCGACCAGGATATTCAAGAAATCCTCAAGGAAGCGGAAGAAAGAATGTACAGGAGCAAGCTCCTGGAGAGCAAGAGTGTCCGGGCCTCCATTCTAACCTCGCTGCGGCGGACTCTCTTTGAAAAAAGCCATGAGACGGAGGAGCATACCTACCGGCTACAACAATTGGCCTTGCGAATCGGAAGGGCCTACGGGATGTCGGACAGTGAGCTGGATGATTTGGCGCTCCTGGCTACTCTGCATGATATCGGCAAGATCGCCATCCCGGAAGGAATCATCGTTAAACCGGGGGATCTTTCTTCCGAGGAGTGGGAACTGATTTGGAAACATCCCGAGATCGGGTACCGCATTGCGGGAGCCTCGCCGGAACTGGCGCCGATTGCCGAGGCCATTTTAGCCCACCACGAATGGTGGGATGGAAGCGGTTACCCCCGGGGGCTAAAAGATGCGGAGATTCCCTTGATCTCCCGGATCGTGGCGATTGTCGATGCTTATGACGTGATGACCCATGGGCGGCCGTATAAAGAATCGGTGAACGAGGAGGAAGCTCTGAAGGAGCTTCAGAGAATGGCAGGAACCCAGTTTGATCCGGAGCTAATCGCCGTCTTTATGAATATGTTGAAGGA